>DATCRS010000118.1:0-3714 GCA_036568845.1 Devosia sp.
GCGGTGTCGACGGACGCGTTGTCGGCCTCGTCGTCGATGACCAGCAGCGGCAGGGTCGACACGACAGGTCGGCCGTCTTCCGGGTCGGTCGCGTCCGCGACCTTCTTCCGGATCCAGTTGAGGAGCTGGCGCAGCACCGTCGGGTCTTTCTTGACCACGAATAGCCACGGCCGCTTTTCCGGCGACGCCGAGAAGTGCGTCGCGACCTTGGTGTTGAAGTCGCCATGCTCAGCGCGCGTCGTCATGCAATTGGGTGCGAGCTCGAGGTCCGAGTCGATCTGGCCGACGCCGATGAGCCTGCTCGGCTCGCGATCGAGGCCGGAGGTCTCGTAGCCGAGGAAGCTCTCCTCAAGGCGGATCTGGGTCTGCGAGCGCAGGTTGTTGTGCCGTCCCGCGAGCACGATGATGATCTTGTAGCCCGCGTCCGCCGCCTTGCAGATGAGGCCGGAATAGTTGCCCGTCTTGCCGGACTGGACGTGTCCGACGACCAGGCCGCGCCGATCCCAGGCGCCCTCGCGCAGCGGATCTTCGAGCAGGCCTAGGATCCCGTCGGTCGACTTGTCGAGCGCGTCGATCACGTCCGACGGGATCTTGCGCTCGAGGTAGCTCGCGTAGCGGGCCCAATACCGCCAATCGCGCTTGCGCGCCGTGTCGAGCCAATTGAAATGGCCGGTGAGGTCCTGGAGGACGGAATCCTTGCCGATCCAGTGGCTGAAGCGGCGGATCAGCTCGGAGACGGCCGCGGCCTGGTCGACCATGGCGGCGTCGTCGTCGTCGAGGTTGCCGACGGCCCTGGCCACCTTGTCGGCGATGAGCGCAGCCGTGATCTTCGACTTGTCCTTCTCGCGGCGCAGCATCATCTGCGCGGTGCTGACCACCTCCGCGATCAGCTCTTCACTCTCGGTCATCGCGTCTCCTCGTGTCTTGTCGTCGTGTTCATGGCTCGTCGGGCAGTGCCGAGACGAGCGCTGGGTAGTTCTGGAAGGGCTCGGTCGAGAGCAGTCGCTTCTTGGCGGCGGCTCCGCTCATGTTGAGCCGGCCCGTCATGTCCTCGTAGAGGGCTTCGAGGACCTCCACGACCGACTCGGGCGGCTCGCCCTCGAACGCCGTCCGCGGCGTGTCCTTGCCTTCGGCCGTGTCGAGCCAGATGCGCTGGATCGGGACGGTCGCCTCGACGACCTTGAGCATCGCCCGTATCAGGGCGCCGTTGTCGCCGCGCGCTTCGAGCGCGGAGGCCACGGCGGGGTGCTTCTCGTCGATGCGGTATCGGGTTCCGGCCTTCGTCCGCTCCACCCGCCACGCCATTTCGACGGGGCTCGCGCCGCGCGGCGCGGCCGGGGAGCCGCGAAACGCGAAGACTTTCCGGGCCCGCTCGCGCGTGTCCTCGGCGAGCTTCGTCAACAAGCCCCGCAGGGCCACCGGCGGACGAGCGATCGACTTGCGGATGTCGATCTTCCAAGCCGCGTCGGCGGTGTTGGGGATGTCCAGCCTGATCCGCGCGAGGCGATACGCCTCCTCGCGGTTCCATGCGCGGCCCTGCCCGAGCCCGAGCCATCCGCCGGCGACCAGCAGCCGCTCGTTGCGATAGACGTAGAACCCCTGCTGGGCGTTCCAGCCGTTCGGCCCGGCGGCGCCCCGGAATTCGGCGTCGGTGAGCTTGTCCTTGTGAGGCAGCACATGGCATTCGACGGCGATCTGCCCCGAGGCCGTGCTCGATTTGGCGATCGGCGAGTTCCAGGGCTTCGCGGGGTGGCCCGACATGAACGGATCCCACGGCGCGACCGGCCGGCCGTTGATCGACAGACGCAGCCGCGCGCGGGGCCCTTCGAGCATTCGATGGAACACCATGCCGAGGTGCGCCTCGACCGCGTCCGCGAGGACGAGGAAGTCGTCCGTGTCGTAGCCCGGCGTGACTATGCGATCCAGGACTTCCCAAAGCACGAGCGTTCCATGGCTCGCGCCATCGAGGCGCGTGAACTCCTCCGACCCGGCTGCGGCGCCTTCGAACAGGAGCCACCCGCCCGAGGAGTCCTTCGCCAGCTCGTCGAGATCCCATCGGAGACAAGCCTCGGCGCCGTCCTTGACCGTCGAGACGGTCAATCGCCGGCACTGCGAGAAGGACGCCGTCTTGAGGCCCATCCCGAAGCGGCCGAGATCCGAGGCGTCACGTTCCTCCAAGGGGTTCTTGTCCCCAAGCGTCATCGCGCTTTCGAGCTCCTCGTCGGACATCCCTCGGCCGTCGTCGAGGATGCTGATCCTGCTGTCGGGGCCTGCCCACTTGAACGCGATGCGGACTTCGCGCGCGCCGGCCGAGACGCTGTTGTCGACGATGTCGGCCAACGCCGCGCCGGTGGAGTAGCCCAGCCCCCTGAGGGCCTCGAGCATCGCAGCCGCGCGAGGGGGCGCCTGCCGTGTTCCTCGGCTCATCGCCAGTATCCTTTGCCAACCTCGTGCTTGAATCCCATCTCGAGCAGATTTCGAACGAGCTTCCTCGTCCTTCGGCCGCCGTCCTCCTCCACGTCGATCCGCAGCTCGCCCAGCTCGCCTTCGCCGGCCTTGCGCGATGCGAACCCGAGCTTCGCGGCTTCGTCCAGGACGCGCTGAAGCGGCGAAGTCCTCGGGAGGCTGGCCTTGCGTCCTTCGCGGCTCGCGCTTAGGGGTTCGCGAGGGCGCGAGGCTTCGCCAACGGCGCGCCGCGCTTGGTCGCCGCTCGGTCGATCCCCGCTGCCTTCGTCGTCGGCGTCCGCCGCATCCTGCGAGCGCGTCAAGGCGGGCGCGCCCTCCAGAATGTTGCGTCGGGACGGGTGGGCAAGACGCCTGAGGGCCTTGGCTTCGATTTGCCGAATCCGCTCGCGCGTGACGTTGAACATGATCCCAACCTCTTCGAGGGTGTAGTCGCTGTCCATGCCGATGCCGAAACGCAGGTTGATGACTTTGGCCGATCGACTGTCGAGATCGGCGATCACCCTGCGCGCGCTTTCAACACGCGCGCGCGCGATGAGCGATTCGACAGGGTCGGATTGCGGAAGCGGCGTCGCGGCGATCTCATCGCCCAGGCTCTCGACTGGGATCGGCTCCGACAGCGGGCGCATGTAGGCCTCGGCCTTCGATGGCGGCAATTGGAACTTGGCCGCCAGCTCCGTCAGCGTAGGAACGCGTCCCGTCCGCTTGAGCTCGTTCTCGGCATGCCTGCGCATCTTCTGCGCAGTCTCGAACGCGTGGACAGGCTCGCGGATCAATCGGCCGATGTCGGCCGCGGCGCGTGTCATCTGCTGGCGGATCCACCAGGTCGCCATGGTGGAGAAGCGGAAGCCGCGGCGCCAATCGAACTTCTCCACTGCCTTGATCAGCCCGATGTTCCCCTCTTGCACGAGGTCGTCCATCGGCAGCCCGGTCCAGAGATGCTTCTTGGCCAACGAGAGGACGAGCCTCAGGTTGGCCTGCACCATTGCGTCCCGGCTGGCGACCATCGCTCGCATGGCTGAGCGATACCGCGCTGCGGCCGGGGAGCCGCTGTCGTCTGGCGTGTCGCCGAGCTCCACGAGGAACGATCGCTTGAACGGGATCTCGCGCAGGATCGCGAGCGTTCTGGCGGCTCCATCGACAGAGTCCGCGCAAGCGGCGATCGCATCCAGGCTCTCGAGGATGTCGCCAAACGCCGGGGCGACGGATCCTTCCTCCTCTTCGGGCTCTGCCGAGTCCGAGGGCGGGTAG
>DATCRS010000119.1:0-2786 GCA_036568845.1 Devosia sp.
GACTGCACCAAGAACCCTCACGGGGCGAAGCGAAACTGGTGCGCTCACTGTGCATCTCCGGGGCCGGAATGTCCATAAGCGGCAGAATGTTGGGGCCTTTGGTCGGATCATGAGTTGCGAAAGAGGAAAGTTGGATTAAACATCGACGCGAACTGCGCCTGATTTGGTGCGCGATCCTATGCCGATGAGGGATCCATGAAGCGGATACTGCTGGCCGAAGACGACAACGACATGCGCCAGTTCCTCACCCGGGCCCTGAAGACCGCCGGGTACGAGGTGGTGTCGTTCGACAACGGCAAGTCGGCCTACGAGCGGCTGCGCGAGGAGCCGTTCTCGCTCCTTCTCTCCGACATCGTGATGCCGGAGATGGATGGCATCGAGCTGGCGCGCCGCGCCACAGAGCTGGATCCGGACCTCAAGGTGATGTTCATCACCGGCTTTGCGGCGGTGGCGCTCAACCCGGATTCGGATGCGCCCAAGGATGCGTCGGTGTTGTCCAAGCCCTTCCACCTCAAGGACCTGGTAAACGAGGTGGAGCGCCTTCTCGCCGCCTGATTTGCGGCCGAGAAAACGAGACTTGACCCCGCGGTGGATTTTTGGTCTATCGCGCGGCGGACCGGCACCCGGCCGGTTCATTTCAGAGTGATGGGTGTATAGCTCAGCGGGAGAGCACTACCTTGACATGGTAGGGGTCACAGGTTCAATCCCTGTTACACCCACCATCCCTCTGAAATCCCTCGCCAATTCGGCGCGGTTTGGAATGGGTGTGTAGCTCAGCGGGAGAGCATCGCCTTCACACGGCGGGGGTCACAGGTTCAATCCCTGTCACACCCACCATTCCCCAGGGCCTGCCCTCAACGCCGGGCGCTGACCTCGAATTCCTCGATGTCGAATTGCCGAACGAGGCCGGAAATGTCCTCGCCCGGCCCGTCCTCGCGAAAGGCCCGCAACGCTTCTGCGCTGGTCCACCGCTCGAGGATGTTGACCCTGTCGGCATCGATGAGATCGGGGCTGACGGCGAAGTCGATGCAACCTTCGGTGTTTCGCGCCGCCACCACGGCGAGGCGGGACAGGTCCAGCAGCTCCTGCCGGCGGCCGGCATGCGCCAGGAACCTGCCACAGACGATAATCATCGGGCTCTCCTTTCGTTTGCCCCAGACATGAACAGCAGATGAACAGCCGCCTCAGGGGACGGTCAGGTCGCGCTTGCAAGGATGATCGTTCGCAGCGTCACAAGACCAACCTCATTCTACTGGAGGCGACAATGCTTTCTCCCATCAAAACCGTCCGTGCGGCCGTGATCGGCATCGCCCTTGCCGGCGCGACGATCACCGCCATGCCGGCGCAGGCGCAGCCGAGCTTCAGCTTCGAGTTCAACATCGGCGGCGACCGGTTCCACCAGCGCCACTGCCTCACCGACAAGCAGGTGCGCAAGTTCCTGCGCTGGCAGGGATACGACGACATCCGCTTCATCGATCGCAAAGGACGGTACGTCACCGTGCGCGCCGAACGCGGGCGCCGGGACTTCCGCATCACGGTCGACACCTGTCGCGCCCGGATCGTCGATATTGATCGCATCCGCCGGCGGCACTGAACCTCATCCTCGCAATCTTCAAAGGGCCGCCTCGCGCGGCCCTTCTTTGTGCTGATCTGCAACAGTTCGGTGCATCCGCGCGGGTGACCTCTTGTCAAAGCAGACGAAACCGCCCACCTTGGCGTCATCGTCAACAATCGGAAGGAGGTGATCCAATGTCTCACACGAAATCGCAGGTTTCGCACGGTCTTGGATCGGTACGCTTCCTTACGGGGCAGTCCCTGTAGTCGTCGCCCGGTCCGGCCCTGAGGGCGAAGGACCAGTCGAGACAAGCGAAATCGGGAAGGGTCGCTTTCGGGCGGCCCTTCTTTTTTGCGTCCGGAAACGTTAGGAGCAGCGCTATGAACGTTCACGCCTCGCCCAACAAGCTGCAGCCCTACCAGACCCGCCGGACCTTCGCGATCATCTCGCATCCGGATGCCGGCAAGACCACGCTGACCGAAAAGCTGCTCGCCGCCTCGGGCGCCATCCAGCAGGCCGGCGCCGTGCGTGGCCGCGCCAACCAGCGGGCGACGCGCTCGGACTGGATGGAGATCGAGCAGCAGCGCGGCATTTCCATCACCTCGTCGGTGATGACCTTCGAACACGAAGGTTTGACCTTCAACCTGCTCGATACGCCCGGCCACTCCGACTTTTCCGAAGACACCTACCGGACGCTCACGGCGGTCGATGCCGCCATCATGGTGATCGACGTCGCCAAGGGCATCGAGAGCCAGACGCTGAAGCTGTTCGAGGTCTGCAGGCTGCGCGACATCCCGATCATCACCTTCGCCAACAAGGTGGATCGGGAGGGTAAGGATCCGGTCGATATCCTCGACGAGGTCGCCTCGACCCTGGCGCTCGACGTGTCGCCGGTGGTGTGGCCGCTCGGCGGCGGCGTCGATTTCAAGGGCATCGTCGATTTGACGGCAGGCGTCGTGAAGCGGCCGAACGGCGAGGTGTGGAAGACGTTCACGAACGTCGACGACCTCGCGCGCGACAATGAGTTCGCCATGGATCCGGTGATCATGGCCAGCCTCGAGAACCTCGAACTGGCGCGGGCCGGTTTTCCGGAATTCGACCACGAGATCGGGGGGCCGCCGCTGGCGGCCCCTTTTATTTTGCGCTAGGACGCGCCCACCATGAACGCCCCCACCCAGATTGCCGCCGCGACGGCCACGCGGCTGATGCCGTACCAGTCGCGCCGCACCTT
>DATCRS010000120.1:0-2896 GCA_036568845.1 Devosia sp.
GCCGCAGGCCAGTCACGGCAGCGACGCCGCATGCTGCTGCGCCTGCGAGCAAATGGCGGCGATTGAGATCGGTCATGAAGATGTCCCCTTCTGAGCGCGCGCTTGCGGTTTTTCCGCTTTCAACGCGGCGGAATAATCTCCCGCTTGGCTCAGAAGGCAAGACGTCTTTCAGGTAATCTGCCGCCGCAGATCACGATTATTTATTTGGGTTGATGAGGAATTTTTCGCCGGTGGCACGTTTGGCGTACACCGCGATGTTGGCGGGATCGAGCGTCTCCTGCAGCGACACCACCTTGGTGTAGTGGCTAGCGAAGGTCGTTTTCAATTCACTCACGACGCGCTGGCGCAGTCGTCCGATGTCGGCAGGTCCGATCTTCTGCAGGAACGGCGTGAGCAGCCAACCACCCACGCCCCACGCCATCCCGAAGCCGCGCGGCAGTTCGATCGGGCGAACGTCGAGGCCGCCGTAGACATAGACCTGCTTGTGCACGCTGGAGCCATAGCGGCTGTATTCCTTCGCGGTCTTGTTGATCGCGATTTCCATGCAATTGAGAATGTCGCCGGCAAGCTTGCCGCCGCCGATCGCATCGAACGCGATGGTGGCGCCGGTCTCGACCAGCGCATTGGTGAGATCGTCGAGGAAGCCAGGTACGCTGGAATCGACGACGTATTTGGCGCCGATCTTGTACAGGATGTCCGCCTGCTCCTTGCTGCGCACGATGTTGACCAGCGGGATTCCGTCCTTGATGCAGATCTTGTTCAGCATCTGGCCGAGATTGGAGGCAGCCGCGGTGTGCACCAGTGCCTTATGGCCTTCACGCCGCATCGTCTCGGTCATGCCGAGCGCGGTGAGAGGGTTGACGAACCAGGACGCTCCTTCCGCCGCCGTCGTGCCCTCGGGCAGCGCCTGGCAGTCTCGCGCCTTCAAGGTGCGATACTGCGCGTACATGGCCCCGCCGATCATCGCGACCGTCTTGCCCATCAGCGCCTTCGCAGCGTCCGACGAGCCGGTCCTGATGACGACGCCCGCGCCCTCATTGCCGACGGGCAAGGACTGATCGATCCGCGCGCCCATGGCCCGCATCGCACCGTCAGGCACCTTCGCGGTGATGACAGGCGCATCCTTGGTCCCGAACGCGCTGGCCGTGCTCATGTCGGCAGCGCCGACAAGCAGCCCGAGGTCGGACGGGTTGATCGGCGCCGCCTCGATGCGGACGACAACCTCGTCGTCCGCAGGCTCGGGGGTCGGCACGTCCACAAGCGAGATTTCCAGCTCGCCACTCTTCTTGATCAGCGAACGCAGTTGCAGTCCGGTCTTGCCGTCGCTCATGTCGATCCTCCCCTGTCCTCGTTTTCGCGCTTTCGCGCGGTGACGCTGGCTTATGCCAGCGCCTTCAGTGCCGCCTTGCCGCCGTACAGCGCCTGCTTGCCGAGCTGCTGCTCGATGCGGAGGAGCTGATTGTATTTGGCGGTGCGATCCGAGCGCGCAAGGGAGCCGGTCTTGATCTGACCGCAGTTGGTGGCGACCGCGAGGTCGGCAATGGTGGAATCCTCGGTCTCGCCCGAGCGGTGCGACATGACAGAGGTATAGCCGGCCTTGTGCGCCATCTCGACGGCGGCGAGCGTCTCGGTCAGCGTGCCGATCTGGTTGACCTTGATCAGGATCGAGTTGGCGCGGCCGGCCTTGATGCCTTCGGCGAGGCGCTTGACGTTGGTGACGAACAGATCGTCACCGACGAGCTGGCACTTCTTGCCGATCAGATCAGTGAGCTCCTTCCAGCCGTCCATGTCGTCTTCCGACATGCCATCCTCGATGGTGACGATCGGATAGCGGCCGACGAGGTCGGCAAGATACTTGGCCTGCTCCGAGACCGAACGGGTCTTGCCCTCGCCTTCATAGACGTACTTGCCGCCCTTGAAGAACTCGGTCGAGGCGCAGTCGAGGCCGAGCACGATGTCGTTGCCTGCCTTGAAGCCAGCCTTGCCGATCGCGTTCATGACGAATTCGAGTGCAGCGTCCGCCGACGGCAGGTTCGGCGCGAAGCCGCCCTCGTCGCCGACATTGGTGTTGTGGCCGGCCTTCTTCAGCTCCGACTTCAGCGTGTGAAAGACTTCCGCGCCGTAGCGCAGGCCCTCGGCGAAAGAGGACGCGCCGACGGGCAGGATCATGAACTCCTGGAAGTCGATCGGGTTGTCGGCATGCACGCCGCCATTGATGATGTTCATCATCGGCACCGGCAGCAGCCGCGCCGAGGTGCCGCCGACGTAACGGTAGAGCGGCATGTCGAGCGAGTTGGCGGCCGCCTTGGCGCAGGCGAGCGAGACGCCGAGAATGGCGTTGGCGCCCAGCCGGCTCTTGTTCGGCGTTCCGTCAAGGTCGATCATGATCTGGTCGATCTGGGCCTGCTGCTCGACATCGAGGCCGCTCAAGGCCTCGAAGATCTCGCCGTTGACGGCGCCGACCGCCTTGGTGACGCCCTTGCCGAGATAGCGGGCCTTGTCGCCGTCGCGCAGTTCCACCGCCTCGTGGGCGCCGGTGGAGGCGCCCGAGGGCACCGCGGCCCGGCCGAGCGCGCCGTCCTCCAGCACGACATCGACCTCGACGGTGGGATTACCCCGGCTGTCCAGGATTTCGCGGCCGATGATGTCGATGATGGCGGTCATGAGGGCCTCTTTTCGGGGAACAAAGGGGGCAGTTCGCGGGTGCTTCTACCGCAATGCATCGAAGCGGAAAAGGCCGGGTGACGGCCACCGAATGATTGGCTAAGAGGGCCGCTCGGAGGCGGCCTCATGTCGAAAAAACCCAGCAAATCGAAGAACTCAAGCCTGGACCCGGCTGCCCTGCAGCTTGGCCACGCCGTGGAATGGCCGGACGCGCCCGAAAAGGCAAAGCTCG
>DATCRS010000121.1:0-6153 GCA_036568845.1 Devosia sp.
CAACGGTGCTCATGCGCTTCTGGACAAAGCCTTGGGCGGGATGCAGGATAATTTTCTCCGTTCGGTCCATTGAGGCGTGATTTGCGGTCAGACTACTGGGATAAGCCGGCCTTCGAGACCATCCGCCCCCGGCGGCTGACGGCGCCCTTGGTGTTCAATTCCGCCCATTCCGGCCGCGACTATCCCGAGCGCTTCCTCAAGATGACGCGGCTCGACCACCTGTCGATCCGCCAGTCGGAAGACGCCTATGTGGACGAGCTTTTCGCCCGCGCCCCGCATCTCGGGACACCGCTGCTCCGCGCCCATTTTCCGCGCGCCTATCTCGACGTCAACCGCGAGCCGTGGGAGCTCGATCCGCAGATGTTCGTCGAGCCGCTCTCTGAGCGGTTCAACACCAACAGCCCTCGCGTCGCAGCTGGGCTCGGCACGCTGGCCAAGGTCGTGGCGGAGAACAAGCCCATCTACCGCGAACGGCTGACGCTAGAGGATGCGCGCATGCGCATCGAGGGCATCTACCAGCCCTATCACGCCACTATGCAAAAGCTCTTGACCGAAGTGCATGCGGTCTTCGGCGTGGCAGTGCTGATCGACTGCCACTCCATGCCCCGCCTCGCCCGCTCCGGCGACCGGCTGGCGCCCGACATCGTCCTCGGCGACCGGTACGGGACCACCTGCGCCGGGGCGCTGATCGATCTGGCGGAGATGGTGTTTGCCGGCGCCGGCCTCAGAGTCGCCCGCAACCGGCCCTATGCCGGCGGCTTCTGCACCCGCACCTACGGCCGGCCGCAGCACGGCGTGCACGCGCTGCAGATCGAGGTCAGCCGCCATCTCTACATGAACGAGGTGACGCTGGAGAAGACCGACAACTTTGGCGCCATGCGGCAACTGATCGAGCGGCTGGTCATCGCATTGATCGGCGTCGACTTCGGTATGCTGCAGGTCAATCTGCCCACCGGCGAGCGCGCCGCCGCCGAATAGCTCCGGCAAGAAAGAGGGCCGCCGAAGCGGCCCAGTCAAGGGAGGAAACGATCGGCGGCCGGCTATCCGGCCAGTATGCCGCCAGAGAATGCGGGCCGCCCATCCATCATGCCAGTTCTCGGTGAACCGATTTGCCGGCAAGAGCAAGGCAGTCCGCAGTTCATCAACAATTAGGCGTCCCCGATTGTTGCAAAAATGAATCACCGAATTCGATGATTATTGCGCCGGACAGCCAGTCCAACCCCAGAAACACTCGACGGAACATGAAGTTGGGCCTCGTATGAACGATACACCTCTTGGCGGTCTCGACACCGCCCTCGTCCGGAAGACTCTGCTCGATGCGGCCGATATTGCGGCGAGCATCACTCTGCCGCGCTTCCGCCAGGGAATCGCTGTCGACAACAAATGGGAGGTCGGCTTCGATCCCGTGACGGAGGCGGACCGGGAAGCCGAAAGAGTCATACGACACCTCATCGGCGAACGCTTTCCCGAGCATTCTATTCTGGGTGAGGAGTGGGAGGATAAGTCCGGGTCCGAGCCCTATGCCTGGATCATCGACCCTATCGACGGCACCAGGGCCTTCATCACAGGAGTGCCGGTCTGGGGAACCCTGGTGGGTTTGACGGTCGAAGGCAGGGCGACCGCCGGGCTGATGGCGCAGCCCTTTACGGGAGAAGTCTATCTCAGCCTGCCGGGCGAGGCGCACTACCACCGCGGCTCGGAGCGGTCGACGCTCAAGACCAGCGGCATCACCGAACTGGGCAAGGCCAAGCTCACCACGACCTCGCCCGACATGTTCCTCAGACCTGGACGCGACCTCTCCGGGCCGTGGAACCGCATCAACGAGGCGGTGCTGACCACGCGCTACGGGCTCGATTGCTACGGTTACGCGCTGATGGCGGCCGGGCATATCGACCTCGTGGTCGAAGCAGGCCTCAAGAACGTTGACATCTGCCCGCTGATCCCGATCATCGAGAATGCCGGCGGCGTCGTCACCACCTGGGACGGCGGCCCGGCCGAGCTGGGCGGCAACTGCGTCGCCGCCGCCACGCCGGAGCTGCATGCTGCGGCGATGGCGGTGTTGAGAGGCTAGCCCGACTGATTCGTGATGAACGCGTCGAACGCGGCGAACACCTGGCCGCGGATGTCGTCGTTTTCCATGAAGAGCTCGTGCTTGGCCGAGGCGATGATGGCGTGGCGGCCGGTGCGCATGCGCAGGCCGAGCGTCTCGATGGCGCCGGTGGAAACGATCTCGTCGCGTGCCGCGGCCAGCATCAGCACCGGGATCTTGATGGCACCAGGGAAATCGTCGAGCCCGGCGCGTGCCATGGCCGAGAAGGCTGCGGCGACCCAACTCACTGTCGGCTGGCCGATCTCGAGGTCAGGCCGGGCCTTCAGTACATCGACCGAGCGCATGTAGCGGGTGACGTCCGAGGTCACTGGATTGCCGGCAAAGGGCATCTCCGACGCCGGCTTGTCCGACCGGCGGCCAAGCGGCATGCGTCCGAGGCCCAGGAGCTTCAGCGTGCCGCAGACCCGCGCCATGCCGGCCGGCGAAAAGGGCTGCCGGTCGAGCCCGACCATCGGCGCGGAAAGGAAGATGCGGTCGAACATCATCCGGTCCTTCACACCTGCAAACAACGCTGCAAGCCCACCCATGGAATGGCCGACCAGGTAGTAGGGGCCGGGGCAATCGGGCAGCAGGATCGAGCCGTGGAAGCTCTTGAGGTCGGTCCAGTAATCCTCGAATGAACCGACATGCCCCAGCCGCGTGTTGCGGATCAGCCTCTGGCTGCCCCCCTGCCCGCGCCAGTCGAAGGTGGCGACCGCAAAGCCGCGGCTTTGGAAGTCGGTGATCGTCTCAAAGTACTTCTCGATGAACTCGGTGCGGCCGTGCACGAGGCAGATCGTGCCCTTGGGAGCCCCCGGCCCCTTGGGAAAGAGCGCGTAGCGCAGCTTCACCCTGTCGGACGTCTCGAATACCGAGACCCGCGCGCCTTCCGGCACGGGGTTGGAGGACACGACGGCCAGCGAGGGGCCATGGGGGTCGACGATCGCGTTCATGGCCGAGAAATAGCGGATTCCCCGGGGCGCGGGGACAAAAAAGGGAAAAGCCAGCATTCCGGCTGGAATACTGGCCTTCCTTTGATGAGCCACCGTGCGGGGGGCGGGTGACGGTGGCGCATTCGCTGTGCTCCTGCAGCAGACAGTCAGCACAGTTCCGCTTATAGGAAGGCCCGCCTGAACGATGCTTGAGAGCCCCATTCATTTTCCGTTCAGGTAGCGACCTTGGTCCGATCTGCGACGGGTCTTGAACCCCGAAAATCACCCCCTACATCATGCTCGTCCGCCGGATGTTCCGGGGATCGGGATACCCGGGAATGAGCCCTCGCCGCATGCTGGGAGAGCTCATGGGACACCCGTCAACACGTTGCTCAGATTGGAGAATGTGAGATGCAGACCATCGACTTTTCGCCCTTCTACCGTTCCACCGTCGGGTTTGACCGGCTCTTCAGCCGCCTCGACAATCTGGTCGGCCAGGAGGCCAAAACCTACCCGCCCTACAACATCGAAAAGGTCGGCGACAACGCCTACCGGATCTCGATCGCCGTTGCCGGATTCGCCGAGTCCGACATCGTCATCGAGAGCAAGGAGAACAGCCTTTCGATCAAGGGCGCCAAGGCCCCCGAAGGCGAGGACAGCAAGCGCGAGTTCCTCCACCGCGGCATCGCCGAGCGCGCTTTCGAGCTGCGCTTCCAGCTGGCCGAATATGTGGAGGTCGTGGGCGCCTCGCTCGAGAATGGCTTGCTCCATGTCGAGCTGAAGCGCGAGCTGCCGGAGTCCAAGAAGCCGCGCACCATCGCGATTGGCTCGAACGGCGGTTCCAAGACGATCGAGGACCAAACCGTCAACTAAGTTCCGGTCACGACAGCCTGGCTCGCCAGGTTTGGCCTCGCGACCAGGTGAACGGAAACCAGAGCGCAGTCCCCCAGGGGGCTGCGCTTTTTTGTTTTGCGCGATGTGACCTACCCACGGTGGTATGTCGTCATCCCGTCGGGGTTGCGGGTGAGGTGTTGGTAGACCTTGGTGGCGACCTTTTGCATTTCCGCGTCGGCCAGGTCGCCGACGACAGTGCAGGTGATCTTGTCATTGGCCCAGTAGAAGGCCTCGTGCGGGCCGCGGCTGGTGAAGGTGTAGGCGGTCTTGCCATCGGGCAGGGCCGAGGTGATGTAGACAGTGACGCGCTGGCTCGCCGCATTCTCGTACATGAGCTGCGCCGCCGGGCCGGTCTTGCCGTACTCTACCGGCGGCAGCAGCCGGCCGCCGACCAGGGTAAAACCCTCAGCCAGGAGATCCGGCGGATTGATCGGTTGGGTGACGCGATTGGAGAGCCAGGTGACGAGGTGCTCGCGATCGTCGGCGGCAACCTCGACGGCGTGGCGGTTCTCGTTGACGTAGAGGCTGTGCGCAACCACCGCGCTTTGGATGAGTGCATCGCTCGCCTCGGTAGAGGTGACGATATCGCGGCCGGCCCAGCCGATGGCACCGCCCAGCACGACGAGGACCAGCGCGGCAGCCGCTTGCGTCCAGCGGAAATTCCAGTTGGCGGCGCGGCCGCGCGCGATTTCGGCCGGACGGAGCCGGGCGGGAAGGGCCTCGTGGCCCGTGGGATCGAACAGCGCGTGCAGTGCATCGTTCTGGCGCTGCCAGTGCGCGACTTCGGCCGCCTTGCCGGGATTCGCATCCAGATACTGCGCCACCCGCTCCCGCTCTGCCGGCGGCAGCTGGCCGTCGACATAAGCGAGGAGGTCGGCATCGGTGACCTCTGTCCTCATCTCGCTCATTTGACGGTCCTCAATCTGGGTTCTTCTCCCGTACCAGTCAGTTGCCGAAGCGCGGCGCGGGCGCGCGACAGTCGTGACATCAACGTGCCGGCCGGAATGCCGAGGATGCTTGCGGCCTCCTCGTAGCTGACACCCTCGAGCACCACCAAGAGGAGCGCCTCGCGCTGCTCGTCGGGCAGCTGGTCTATGGCGCGGGACATCTCGGCCAGGGCGATGCGCCCGGGCTGTGGTGCCGGGACGGCCGGTTCGACCACCATCGCATCGAGCGATAGGTGGTCGCCGCGACGGCGGCTCTGCCGCAAGCCGTTGCGGTAGAGGTTGAGCAGTACGCGGTAGAGCCAGGCCTGCAGCGGCCCGGTCGGGCGGAACAGGCCCTGCTTCCGCAACGCGCGTTCGATGCAGTCCTGGACGAGATCGTCGGCCCGGTCGGCATTCCGGGTCAGCGCGCGCGCATAGCGCCGCAGAGCCGGTACGCATCCTTCGATCTCATCCAGGAAACTGCTCAAGTCAGCAGCACTCGCCGATTATTCTTCGTAGGCAGTGTGCCAGACTTCGCCGACGCCGTCGCCGGTGGTGTCGCCGGGCTTCATGTCCTTGACCCAGAGATAGAGCGGCATTCCCTTGTAGGCCCACATCTTGGTGCCGTCGGTGCGGTCGACGAGGGTGAAGTCGCCCTCGGCAGCAGCACTGGCATCCGCAATCAGCGGCGGCCAGTTCTGGGCGCATTTGTCGTAGCAGTTGGTGACGCCGGCAGTATCCTTGTCATAGGTGTAGAGCGTCATGCCATTGGCGTCTGTCAGCACCATCTTGCCGCCGATATCGGTCGATTTGATCGCGCCGCCGACATAGTCTTCGGCCAGAGCCGGGACTGCGAGGAAGCCGAGCGCGAGGGCGCCGGCGAGAATCGAGGTGAACTTCATCAGTTCCTCCGGTTGTTTGCATTTTCCTGCGGCCCTCCGGCCGCCGGTAAGCTGCTCAACACCGGCTCGCGGCATTTATTCCCGGACCACTCGAAAAAACTTTCGGCGCTTTTCGCGTCGGCCCTGCGGCCAAAGGACTGAGCAGCCTGATTATTGTGGACATGGCGCGGCTGGCCTGCTCAATTCGAATCAAGGTCGCTGGGACGGTCCGGATCCCTCGTAGAAATCCCGGTCCGACACGGCCGAGACTGTGTTTTGGGAGGAATTCAAAGAATGAAGAGACGCGACTTCTTCAAGTCCGCTACGGCGCTCACCGCCGGTACGGCCGCCGCTACCGCTCTGGCCATGCCGGCGATCGCGCAGGGCAACATCACCTGGCGCATGGTCACGACCTGGCCCAAGAATTTCCC
>DATCRS010000122.1:0-2484 GCA_036568845.1 Devosia sp.
AGCGGGCACGGAGCAACCTGTTGCTGCCGAGGCGGCCCCGCCGCTGGAGCCGGTTCCGGTCGCCGAAATCCAGACCGAGCCGGCGCTGGTGCCCGAACCCGTCGTCGCCGCTGCCGAAGAGGCGCCGGCCGTCGAGGAGAAGCCCAAGCGCGCCCGCCGCACTCGCAAAGCGGCCGCGGTCGCCGAGCCGGTGGCTGAGGACGGCGATACCGGTCCGACTGCGCCGGTGACTGAGGCCGCGGCCGAAGCTGCCGTCGCACCGGTCAAGAAGACCCGCGTCCGCAAGCCAAAGGCGGCGGCCCCGGCCGAGGAAGCTCCGGCGCCTGCGCCCGAACCGGTAGCTGCCGCGCCGGCTGCATCCGAGCCGGTGCCGGCCGCATCCGAGCCGGTGCCGGCCGAGGGGCCACGCCGACCCCGCCGCGAGGTTCCGGCCGAAGGCGAGATCGTGGTGAGCTCCACCGCGGCGACCGACGGCGAGCCGCCCAAGAAGAAGGGCTGGTGGAACCGCGGCTTCTTCGGCGGTTAAGTTTCAAGGGCGGGAGCAATCCCGCCCTTCTCTCTTCAGTGGTCCCCGAACCTCGTGGTTCGACAGGCTCACCATGAGGTTCTCACAGCGTTCAGTAGCCCTCATCCTGAGCTTGTCGAAGGACGTGGCAGGCACCTACCGGCGATAGCGGAACACCAGGTCTTCGGCGTCCTGCTTCGGCGCATCCGGATCCAACGCCCCGCCCAGCCGCTGCGCTACGGCGATCGAGCGCGCGTTGCCCGGGTCGCAATAGCTCACGAGTGTGTCGAGCCGCCGGGTCTGGAATGCCCAGTCCCGCATCGCGGCGGCGGCCTCCGTGGCATAGCCGTTGCCCTCGAATCCCTCGAACACGAGCCAGCCGAGCTCCTTTTCGGGAAACATCGGTCCGCCGTTGATGCCTACCTGACCGACACACGCATCCGTGGCAGTGACGTCGATCATCAGCCCGCCATGGCCGTAGAGCGTCCAGCACGCGATATCGTGGCAAAACGCGCCCCATGCACCACGATCGTCATAAGGGCCGCCCATGTAGACCGAACGTGGCGAGGTCATCAGCCGGCGATAGGGCGCGAAATCCTCTTCCCGCATCGGCCGCAGTACCAGGCGCTCAGTGTGGAGCGTGGGCACAATCATCGCAGGAACCCCGCCATCCCCTCCAGTGCCCGCTCGATCGTGTCGCGCGTGCCGGCATAGGAGAATCGCACAAAGCGACGGCCCTCGACCCGATCGAAATCAATGCCTGGCGTTCCGGCCACGCCCGCCTGCTCCAGCAGCCGCTTGCAAAAATCCAGGGAGTCGTTGGTGAACGTCGAGACGTCGGCATAGGCATAGAACGCGCCATCCGACGGCTGCCCAAGTCCGAAGCCGAGCGCCTTCAGCCCGCGGTCGAGCAGCAGCCGGTTCTCGGCATAGTGGGCCTTCTGCTCTTCCGAATAGGCTCGCTCGCCCAGCGCCACGCGCGCGGCGATCTGGCTCAGGGTCGGCGCCGAGATGAAGAGGTTCTGCTGCAGCATCTCGACCCGGCGCACCAGGTTCTCCGGCAGCACCATCCAGCCGATCCGCCATCCGGTCATGCAGTAGTACTTGCTGAACGAGTTGATGACGATGGCATCGCGCGACAGCTCCAGCGCACTCACCGATGGGGCGCGATAGTCGAGCCCGTGATAGATCTCGTCCGAGATGAACCTTACCCCCAGCCGCCGGCAGGTCTCGACGATATCGGCCAGCCCTGCCCGATCCACCGCCGCGCCGGTGGGGTTGGCCGGTGAGGCGAAGAGCAGCCCCGCGAACGGCTCTTTTCGATACGCTTGTTCGATCGCCGCACCGGTCAGGTGCCAGCCGTCGGCCGCCGCCACTGGTATTTCCACGGCCTCGAAGTTGAGACCGTCCAAGGTGTTCAGATAGGCCGGGTAGCCGGGCCGCGTGACGGCGATCTTCGCCCCCGGCTCGAAGGCTCCGAGAAAAGCCAGGATGAAGCCCGAGGACGAGCCCATGGTGGCGACAATCAGCTCAGGATCGACCTCCGCTCCGTGCTGCGCCCGGTAGTACTCCGCCAGCGCCAGCCGAAGCTCGATCTGCCCCTTGGAGTGGGTATAGCGCTGCGCCTCGGGCAGCGCTGCCCGCACGGCCTCGAGCACTCTTGGGGCCGGCGGCACGCCCGGCTCGCCGACCTCGAGATGCGCGACCTGCCGCCCGGCAGCCTCTAGAGCCTTGGCCCGGCCAAGGATTTCCATGGCATGGAAGGGCTGCAGCTTGGATTTGGCAAAGGGTGTCATGGCCTCTCGCTAGCCCCTAACCGCCCGCCGCTCAACCAGAATTGAAACCCTGCGACGGGCGCGGGTTACCGCGGCGCAGGAAATTTGGCATAAACTGCCGCCAAATCCTCTTGGAGTGCTTCATGTCCCGGACCAGTGCCCTGCTCTTCGCCCTTGTCGCCCTGTTGGGCCTGGGGCTTGTCT
>DATCRS010000123.1:0-13296 GCA_036568845.1 Devosia sp.
CGCGGGCGCGGCGTTCGACGTGTTCGTCGAAGAGCCGGCCCAGAACAATCCGCTGTTCGAGCTGCCGAACTTCATCGCGACGCCGCACCTTGGGGCGTCGACCACGGAAGCACAGGAGAACGTGGCGCTGCAGGTGGCCGAGCAGATTTCGGCTTACCTGATGAGCGGCGAAATCTCGAACGCGCTCAACTTCCCCTCGATCACGGCCGAGGAAGCGCCGCGCCTCACCCCGTGGGTAAAACTGGCGGAGGCGCTCGGCTCCTTCGCCGGCCAGCTGACCGAGGATCCGATCGAAGGCATCCGCATCGAGTACGAGGGCAATGTCGCGGCGCTCAACGTCAAGCCGATGACGGCGGCGGCGCTCTTCGGCGTCCTCAAGCCGCAGATGCAGGAGGTCAACATGGTCTCCGCCCCGCAGATCGCCAAGGATCGCGGCATCAATGTCGAGATCGTCAGCCGCGATCAGCAGGGCGCCTATGAGGGCTACATCCGCCTGACCGTGATCACCGAGAAGCAGGAGCGGGCCGTGGCCGGCACCATCTTTGCCAACGGCAAGCCGCGCATCATCCAGGTCAAGGGCATCAATATGGAGGCAGAGCTCACCACCTCGATGCTCTATGTCACCAACGAGGACAAGCCTGGCCATATCGGCCGGCTCGGCACGCTGCTCGGCAAGCTCGGCATCAACATCGCCAACTTCAACCTCGGCCGCGCCGAAGTCGGCGGCGATGCCATCGCGCTGCTTTCCATCGACGGCGAGCTCGGAGACACCCACCTCGCCGAAGTCGCCGCCCTCGAAGGCGTCAAGCAGGCCAAGGCGCTGCGGTTCTAGCCATGAGCAAGCGCCTTGAACAGATGCGAGCCAACCCCAAAGCGGATTGGAAAATCGCAGATGTCGAGGCGCTTTGCCGTGAATTCAGTGTGCTCGTCGAACCGCCTCGCGGAGGGGGTTCGCACTTCAAAGTGCACTATCCCGGCATGCGCGAGTACGTAACCGTCCCTTCACGTCGCCCGATCAAGGCCGTATATGTTAGGCAACTTGTGCGGTTCATCGACCTTGTGAGGCAGCGTGGCCAGTCTTAGCTATCCCGTGATCGTCTCGCCGCTGACCGAAGAAGACGGCGGTGGCTTCCTCGCGACCGTCCCTGATCTGCCCGGATGCATGAGCGACGGCGAGACACCTTCCGAGGCGATAGAGAATGTTCAGGACGCCATTGAGGAGTGGCTCGACCTGGCACGCAAGCTTGGTCGCGAGATACCTTCGCCTACGAAGGTGACTGAGGTCGCCTAACCCCTTCTCACGCTCCACTCCGCCAAGACAATTCCGATAACCACCAGCCCCGCTGCGAGCAGGTGGAAGCCTTCCAGCCGCTCGCCCAGCACCAGAACCGAGCCAACGGTGCCGAAGATCGGGATCAGGTTGACGAAGAGGCTGGCGCGGTTCGAGCCGATCAGCTCGACGCCCCGCACGTAGAGGATCTGCGAGATCACCGAGGGGAAGATCACGGTGTAGGCCACGATGGCCCAGCCGGTCGGGGTGATGTGCGGCAGCTGGGTGAAGAAAGCGCCGATGCCGCCGCCGATCACCTGCTGGTAGAAGAACGAGGCGAGGATCGCCGCCGTCACCGTCGCTACCATGAAGCTCAGCCAATGCGTTTGCGGCTTCCACCGAAGGCCGATCGAGTAGATGGCGTAGGCGAGGCAGGCGGTGATCACCAAAAGGTCGCCGACATTGACTTCGAGGGCCAGGATTCTTCCCAGCTCGCCGTGTGTCGCCGTCAGGGCCACCCCCAGAATGGTGAGGATCACGCCGAGGATCTGCAGCCCCCGCACGGCGGTGCGGAAGAGCGCGAAGTTGAGGATCATCACGAAGATGTTGACCGCCACCTGCTCGATGGCGGTGTTCACCCCCGAAGTGAAGTGGGCGGCGACGTAGACGAGGACGTTGAAGGTCGCAAAGCCCACCGCGCCATAAAAGAGGTAGAGCAGCCAGTTGCCGCGCACTGTCGGCCAGTCGCGCTTGAGCGGCCCTATGGCAAAGGGCAGCACCGCCAAGAGGGCGCCGCTCCAGCGTAGGATCATCAGCGCATTGGGTTCGATATGTCCCACAGCCATCTTGCCGGCCACGACATTGCCGCCCCAGAAGAGCGTCGTCAGCGTCAGGATGATGTAGGCAGTGCGGACCGGCGAAACCGCGGCCACGGCGGAAGGCGTATTTGTCATTGCGGCACTAGTAGTCTAAAGGGTCATCGCCATACCAGCGATAATCGGCAGGTCCGGAACGGACGCGGGGTTTGGCGCAAGACTAATCAAGGTTTTTGCGGCGGCGAACCAGCGCGTAACGCGCAGTGGTGGCCCGCCCTGATGCGGGGACAGATTCGGCAATGGCAAATGTGGTGGTCGTCGGCAGCCAGTGGGGCGACGAGGGCAAGGGCAAGATCGTCGATTGGCTGGCCGAGCGGGCCGATGTCATCGTGCGCTACCAGGGCGGCCACAATGCCGGCCATACGCTGGTGATCGACGGGGTGAGCTACAAGCTCTCGCTGCTGCCCTCCGGCGTGGTCAGCGGCAAGCTGTCGGTCATCGGCAATGGCGTCGTCGTCGACCCGCACCATTTCGTCAAGGAGCTCGAAAAGCTCGGCGAGCAGGGCATCCACGTGACGCCCGACGTTCTCAAGATCGGCGAGAATGCGCCGCTCATCCTCTCGGTCCACCGCGAACTCGACGGCATCCGCGAGAATGCCAATTCCGGTCTCAAGATCGGCACCACCCGCCGCGGCATCGGCCCGGCCTACGAGGACAAGGTCGGCCGCCGTGCCATCCGCGTCTGCGACCTCGCCGAACCCGACACCCTCAAGGACAAGATCGAGCGGCTTCTCGCGCACCACAATGCGCTCCGCCGCGGCATGAACCTCGCCGAGCTCAGCGCCGATGCGCTCTACGACGAGCTCATGCAGGTCCGGGACGCGGTGCTGCCCTTTGTGGACCAGGTGTGGAAGCTGCTCGACGAGAAGCGAAAGGCCGGCGCGCGCATCCTCTTCGAAGGCGCACAGGGCGCGCTCCTCGACAACGACCACGGCACCTACCCATTCGTGACCTCGTCGAACACCGTTGCCGGGCAGGCCGCGGCCGGCTCCGGTCTCGGGCCGACGGCCATCGGCTACGTGCTCGGCATCACCAAGGCCTACACCACACGCGTGGGCGAAGGGCCGTTTCCCACCGAAGATTTCGGTGAAGTCGGCGAATTTCTTGGGACGCGCGGCCACGAATTCGGCACAGTTACGGGGCGTAAGCGTCGCTGCGGTTGGTTCGACGCCGTCCTGGTGCGGCAGACGGTGCGGACCTCGGGGATCACCGGTATCGCATTGACAAAGCTCGATGTTTTGGACGGCCTTGAGGAAATCAAGGTGTGCGTTGGATATGAGATCGATGGCAGGCGGGTGGACTATCTGCCTGCCTCAATGGGAGCACAAGCTGCTGTTAAACCGATCTACGAGTCGCTGGAGGGGTGGTCAGAAACTACAGCTGGGGCGCGAAGCTGGTCGGAATTGCCGGCCCAAGCGGTCAAGTACGTGAGATATATCGAAGAGCTGATCGGCGCGCCTGTCGCCATGCTTTCGACCAGCCCCGAGCGGCTGGATACCATCCTCGTGCATGACCCGTTCCAAGACTGAGTTTTTTTGCTAAAACATCCCGGCTAAATACGAGTGTTATGTAGGGAATGGCAGATTACAAAGAGCTGCTACGCAGGGCGGTAGAAGCCCTGCCGGAGAACAATGGAGCTGCACGTCGCGCCGTTTACGAAAAGGCGCGCGCGGCACTTGTCGGGCAGTTGCGCGCCATCAATCCGCCCCTGGCGGCCCGGGACATAACGACGCATCGCCTGCAGCTCGAAGACTGCATCCGCCAGGTCGAGCAGGAAGCGAGCGAAGCCGTCATCGCCGGCCTCAACGGCCATGGCGCCGACGCCTCGCTGCCGCCGCCGGTCTATTTCGAGCCGCCGCCCTCGGCGAACAAGCAGCTCCCCGGTCCGGGCCGCGGCCCGGCCAAGCCGCAGCTCAATCCCGTCGCGCAGGAAACGAAGTCGGAGCCCAAGGCGCCGCCGCCCGGCGCCTCGATCGAAGACATCATCGCCGCAGCGGACCGCGATGCCCGCGAGCACACGGCTGTCCGCAACGGCGCGGCCAAGCCGGAGCCGAAGACGCTTGCGCGGCCCATCCAGCTTCGCGCCGTCCCGGCTGAGTCCCAGGAGACCGAAGACGACCGGGAACAGGTCGCCCCGCCTAAGCCCGTGGCGGCCCGTCCGGGTGGGCGCCCCCTGCCGGCTATCGTGGCGCGCGCCGAGGCGGCCAAGGGCCGTTCGGGGTCGAGCGCTTTCACCCTGCCTGCAGAGGGCCGTCGTGGCCCGACCCTGGAGGCACGCCGTGACGGTGGCAATGGCGGCATCGGCAGCCTTGGCCCCCGGCTCGAGCCGGTGCGTGGGCCGCAGCTCGTTGCCCGCCAGCAGGCCGAGCCGCTCTATCTCGAAGCCCCGTCACAGCAGACGGCCGCCATGTCGGCTGTGCGCGAGGTCGAGGTCGAGCCGGAGCCCGTCGCCAACGATCCGCAGGGCCTGATCGACCGCGCCATGGCGACGCTCGATCGCGAGGCGCGCGGCGAGACCGAACCCATTGCCATCCCGTTGCCCAAGAAGAACGGCGCTGCCGATCCCATCGAGGACGACGAAGACGATGAGGGCGTGGCGCCGAGCCGTCCGGCACTCGGGGGCATGTTCCCCGACGCGCCGCGCCGTGGCGACAAAGGTGGCCGTGCCGCAAAGCCAGCGCGCGAGCCCAAGGCCAAGCGCGGGTCCCGTGCCGAGCAGATGGAGCGCGGACCGAAGTCACGCCGCGGCGCCGAGCGCGAGAGCGCCTTCGCCGAGGCCGGCTTCCCACGTGCCCGTGCCGAGGACGAGCGCGGCGGCATTTCCGCCGTCACCATCTTCCTCATGGTCTTTGCCGTGCTGCTGCTCGGAGCCGGCGGTGCCGGCTTCTGGGCCTGGAACGAGGGCTATCTCAACCTCGACTCGGTCTTTGCCAACAAGCCCGCGGCCGTCGCGACGACGACGACGCCGGCTGCTCCCGCCCAGGCCGCCGTCGCCGAGACTTCGGTGCCGACGCCGGTCAGCGGACCGGGCAACACCACGCTCAGCCAACCGGTGGCTGCTGCCGTACCGGAAATGAAGCAGGGCGATCGGCTGCCGTCCGAACCGTTGGCGGCGGCGACGCAGAGCCAGGCCCTCGCCATCACCGAGCCCGCGCCGGCCGCTGCCGCGCCGCAACGTCTCGGCGAAGACAATGCCGCCGCTGCTATCGGCGCGGCAACCGATACGGCGGCCCTTAACCCCGAGGGCAGCCAGTCGCTGCTGCTCGAAGCCTCCGATGACGGCAAGACCGGCGCGGTGCCCTTCTCCGGCACGGTGGAATGGAGCCAGGGCAAGGACGAGACCGGCCTGCCAACCCTTGTCGGCAAGGCCTCGATCCCGGCGCGTAACCTCGGCGTCGACATCCTCATCCGCAAGAATGTGGATTCGACCCTGCCGGCCAGCCACCTCATGGAGATCAGCTTCAAGGTTTCCGACAGCTTCATCGGCGGCTCGGTCGCCGGGCTGCCGGGCGTGCTGCTCAAGAACGAGGAACTGGTGCAGGGCCAGCCGCTGGTCGGCGCATCCGCCCGCGTCGTCGGCAACTCCTTCCTCTTCGCGCTCAGCGCCTCGCCCGAGGACACCACCGCGAACCGCGACCTGCTCACTTCGCGCAAGTGGATGGACCTGGCTGTGATCTATGCCACCGGCAAGCGGGCGATCATCACGCTCGAAAAGGACAGCGCCGCACAGACCATGTTCACCGAGGTCTTCCAGGCCTGGTCGAACACCGCCGCAGCGCAACCGGCGACCTGACGAGCACGCCCTCGTGGTTCGACAAGCTCACCATGAGGGCTACTGCTGACGCCCGAACTGAGACCCTCATCCTGAGCCTGTCGCAGGACGAGGGTCGGGCTCACCAGGCTCCCAATTGTTGCGACCGCCCATCCACAATCCGATACGTCCGGGTCGCCAGCGCCGCCACGTCGTCGGCGTGGTGGCTGACGAGGATGGTGATCCATTTCTGCCGTTCGGTCAGCGTCCGCACCAGGTCGCGCGTGGCGACCCGCGTCTCGTCGTCCAGCGCCGAGAAGGGCTCGTCGAGCAGCAGTACCGGCCGGTCGCGCAGCAGCGTGCGCGCGAGGCCCACCCGCTGCTTCTGCCCGCCCGACAGCGTGTCGGCACGCTGATGGCCCAGATCGGGTAGTCCCACCGCCGCCAGGGCCTCCGCCACTTTCGCATCCCGCTCCGCCTTCGCCGTCCCGGGCGGCAGGCCGAGGGCGACATTGTGCGCCGCACTGAGGTGCTCGAACAGGGTTTCCGATTGAAAGAGGATCGAGACCGGGCGCTGCTCCGGCGTCAGCGGGATGAGATCGCGGCCATCGAGGCTCAGGCTGCCTCCGGTCGGCCGCAGGAAGCCGGCAACGAGGTCCAGTAGTGTCGATTTGCCCGAGCCGGACGCGCCGCTCACCGCGGTGATCTCCCCCGGTGCCGCCTCCATGGTGAACTCGTAGCCGGCGGTCTGGCCAGGGTGCCGGTAGCTCAGGCGGTCAAGAACGAGCATCGGCGAACCTTCCGAACAGCTTTGGGATCAGCACGAAGGCCGCAATCGTGAGGAGCAGCATCACCATGGCGATGCCGCCTGCCTCGTTGGAGCGATAGGCGGCCAGCGAACGCGACATCAACAGGGGGAGCGTGGAAAAATCCTCGGTGCCAAAGAGCGAGATGACTCCCAGATCGCCGAGCGAAAAACAGAAGGCCAGCGCCGCCACGACGCCGACTTCACCGGCGATCAGTGGCCATTCGACGGCCCGGAACTGGCGCCATCCGGAGAGGCCGAGCGAGCGGATCAGCTTGCCGCGCCGCGCCGCGATTGCCTCCAGCGGCGGTCCGAGCGTCGAAATCGCGTAGGGCAGTGCGAGCAGCGTGTTGGCGACGACCACAACCACAGGTGCCGCCAGCGTCGGCTCGATGCCGCTGTTCCGCGCCAGGAGGAAGAAGCCGAGTGACAGCACCACTGCCGGCACGGCGAGATAGGCGTAGGCCGGTGCGCCGATGCCTGTCCGCACCAGGTGCCGGCCGCTCGCCGCCCGTCCTGTCGCCATGGTGAGGCCAAGCAGCAGCGTCAGCAGCGTCGATGCCGAGGCAATGGCGAGGCTGGTCCAAAGGCTGCGCCAGAAGCTCTCGCGAGCGAGCAGCGTCTGCAACCCGGGTCCCAGGCCGTCGACGATGATCGCTACGAGCGGTAGGCCGAAGCCGACCACTGCCACGATCAGCACCAGCCACTGCACCGCCTGCACCAGCGGCGCATCGCGCCAGTCCTGTCCGGCCGAGCGGCCGAGATTGGCCGGGATCGGTGCCGCGGCCGAGGCCAGAAGGATGATCGTTGCACAGACGCCGATCTGCACCAGCGCCAGGGTCACCGCAGCACTGAGGTCGAAGTCGAGCCGCACGGCCGAGTAGATGGCGACCTCCAGCGTCTGGTTGGCCGGCCCGCCGCCGAGCAGCAGCACCACCGGAAAGCTGGTGAAGGCCAGGAGGAAGATGATCGCCCCCAGGCCAGGCAGGGTGGTGCGGATGGCCGGCCAGTCGATCAGCGCAAAGCGCCGCCAGGCCGAAAACCCCAGGCTCTGGCCGGTCTTCAGCCGGAACGGTGGCACCGAGTCCAGCCGCGACAGCAGGATGCGCGCCGCAAAGGTCGCATCGAGGATCACATGGGCAAAAAGAATGCCGCCGAGCCCGAAGATCGGGAAGCGGAAGCCGGTGAGCTCGGCCACCCAGCCAGACCGGCCCCAGATTGCCAGCAGCCCGAAGGCCACGATGATGCCCGGCGTCACGATCGCCGAAGCAAAGAGCCCGACGATGAGGTCGCGGCCCGGAAAGCGCAGCCGGTTGAGAGCCCAGGCCACGGCGATGCCGACCGCGAGCGACAGCACCGTGGTCAGTCCCGCCTGCGTCGCCGTCATCACCAGGAGGCCGGGGACATCGACGCGGCTCTGTCCGCCCGGCTCGCTCGCCGCCGTGGTGGCGATCGACCAGAGGACGAGGACGATGAGCCCGGCGATGCCGATGCCGACAGCCGCCCCGGCAGCAAGCCGGAGCGGCCGGTAGGGCAGCGCGCTACTGGAGGGCAGCAAGCGCGGCATCGACCCAGGCCCGGCTTTCCTCGACGATCGTCTTCTCGTCGACGGCTAGCACCTTGGGCACCGGTGCCTCGCCAAACGCGGCCGGCAGGTCGGCGCCGATATCGACCACCGGATACATCCAGTTGGTCGTGGGGATCACCTTCTGGCCTTCGACCGATGTCAGGTAGGCGAGGAAACGCTGCGCCAGCTCCTGCTTCTCGGACGATTTCAGGATGCCAGCAACCTCGACCTGCGCCACATGGCCTTCATCGAAGATGGCCGCCGCATACTTGTCCACCTCTTCAACCACCTGATGGTAGGTCGGCGAGGTGGTGTAGGAGAGCACCATGTCGGCCTCGCCCGAGAGGAAGAGGTCATAGGCCTCCGACCAGCCGCGGGTCACCGTGAGGATGTGCGGCTTCAGTCCCGCCCAGATCTCCGGCGCCCGCTCGCCATAGGCGGCGTTGACCCAGAACACGTTGCCCAGCCCCGGCGTCGACGAGCGCGGATCCTCGATGACGATCTTGATGTCGTCGGGAAGCGCGATCAGCTCCTCGAAGCTCCTGGGCGGGTTCGGCATCTTCTCCTTGTCGTAGACAAAGGCGAAATAGCCGTAGTCGAACGGCACGAACTCGGTGTCGGTCCAGGGTGCGGGCAGGGTGAGATTATCCAGCGTCAGCCCGTGCGGAGCGAAAAGGCCGGTGGCACGGGCCTCCGGCGCGGTGGCGGTATCGAGCCCGACGATCATGTCGGCCTTGGTGGCCTGGCCCTCGAGCTGCACCTTGCGCAGCACGGCGATGGCGTCGTCGGCGGTGGAAAACTCGACGATGCAGCCGCAGTCCTTCTCGAAGCCGGCCTTCAGCGCCGGCCCCGGCCCCCATTCGGCGGCAAAGCTGTCATAGGTGTAGATGCGCAGGATCGGGACTTCCTCGGCCTGGGCGGGCAATGCCGCCAAGCCGAGGAAAGCCGCAAGCGCGATGGGTGAAAACTTGAGCAAGGATCATTCCCTTCGGTTCGCGGCCATGACCAAAGAAGGGAATGCGCAAATGGTCGGGGCGGCCAGGCGCCCTTGCCATCTCGAACTTCCTCCGCCAGCATGACCTGGTTCAGGTTCAATGGGTAACTCTCAGCTCCGGAACGACCGGAACACCCCAGCGAGACACCAGACACTTAGGGCGAGATACAAAACCGTGCAAGAGCGGTCCGTTGCTACTTCCGTCGAGACCATCGCGTTCGACGGGCTCCTGGTCATCGTCGGCGGCGGCACGGTGGATCCGGCGCTGCTGCGCGAGCTTTACCTCACCGGGGCGCATCTGGTGGGCGCCGACAGCGGCGCCGACACCATCGTCGAAGCCGGGTTCAAGCCCGAGGCGATCATCGGCGACTTCGATTCCGTCGCCGAGCCGCACAAATGGCTGGGCAAGGCCCGGCTGCTCCACATCGCCGAGCAGGAAACCACCGACTTCGAAAAGGCGATCTACTCCACCCGTGCGCCGGTCACGGTTGCGCTGGGGATGACCGGCAAGCGCTTCGACCACACGCTCGCCGCGCTCGATGCCGTCACCCGCTACGCCAGCCGGCGCGCCATCATCCTCGTCGACGAGGACGACCTTGCCCTTGCGCTCGACCGCCGTTTCTCCTTCGTCGTGGCGCCGGGCGAGCGCGTGTCGGTGCATCCGTTGGCGCCGGTCACCTTCTGGCGCTCCGAGGGGCTCAAGTACCCGCTCGATGCCGTAAAACTCGCGCCCGGCATCCGCACCGGCACCTCGAACACGGCGGAGCAGGGGCCGTTCACCATCGTCCCCGAAGAAGGCATCCACGCCCCCTGGCTCCTCATCCTCGACAAGCGCTACCTCTTGCCGCTGGTGGACCAGCTGATGGTGGAGGCGAGGCGGAAGTGAGATTAGTCCCGCATTCTCATCGCATCTGTCGTGTGTAGCTTTACGCGTTACGTACCGTCGCGTATATGTAATTCTACTAATAACAACGTAAGTAGGACTACGCATGAGTGAGGGCGCCAGGGTGTGCTGATCCGGTCTATTCGCCACAAGGGGCTAAGGCGGCTGGTCGAATTAGACGATGTGTCCGGCGTGCCAGCCGCATACGCCGCCAAGCTCCGGAAAATGATCACCTACCTCCAGGATGCAAGCGACGTCGGTGAACTGAGTGCAATTCCTACCTGGAAGGCACATCGTCTCAGCGGCGATCGCAAGGGTACCTGGGCGCTGCATGTCTCGCCAAACTGGCGACTGACTTTCAGCGTTGATGGTGAGGAAATCGAAATCATAGACCTCGACTTCGAGGACTATCACTGAAGGACAAAGCATGTTCCGCATGAAGGCCCCATCCCATCCCGGGCCGTTCCTGAAGACCGAAATTATCGAGCCGCTGGGCCTCTCGGTCACCGCGGCGGCCGGCGTCCTTGGCGTCACGCGTCCAACGCTGTCGACTCTCCTCAACGGCCGCTCGTCTCTTTCGCCTGAGATGGCTTTGCGGGTGGAAAAGGCGTTCGGCGTTCCGATGGATACACTTTTGCGGATGCAGACGAGCTACGACATCGCCGAACAGCGCCAACGCGAGAGCGAAATCGACGTACAGCCTTACAAGGCGGCCTAGGTTCGGAGCAGTCGGGATCGCCAGGCGCAGCGAGGTTCTCCCTCCCCCTTGTGGGGAGGGCAAGCAGAGCTAGGCGCGTGAGCGCCGTAGCGGCGCTAGGGTGGGGGTGAAACTCGCACCGGCGCGTGTGCTCTACCCCCCACCCAGCTGCGCTAGGGTCCTGCCGGACCTACGCTGCGCTACCCTCCCCACAAGGGGGAGGGAGATGGAGAGATCGGGCCTCGTTTACGCCTCTTCCCTTGCCTGGTGCCTTGCCGCCTTCTGCACCGCTTCCTGCACCTTCTCGAAGGCGCGGACCTCGATCTGGCGGATACGCTCGCGGCTCACATTGTATTCCTGCGCCAGCTCTTCGAGCGTTGCCGGTTCGTCGCGCAGGCGGCGGGCCTGGAAGATGGCCTTTTCGCGATCGTTGAGGTCTTCCATGGCATTGGTCAAAAGCCCCATGCGCTCGGAAAACTCCTCGCTTTCGCCCAGCGTCGTCTCCTGGCTCGGCGTATCGTCGACCAGCCAGTCCTGCCATTCCGAGCTGCCTTCGTCGGCGCGCATCGGCGCGTTGAGCGAGGCGTCGCCGGTGAGGCGCTGGTTCATCGACACCACGTCGTCCTCGGTGACGTGCAGCGTCGTGGCGATCTGCTTGATCTGGTCGGGATGCAGGTTGCCGTCATCGAGCGCGGCAATCTGGCCCTTGATCTTGCGCAGGTTGAAGAACAGCCGCTTCTGCGCCGCCGTGGTGCCGATCTTCACAAGGCTCCACGAGCGCAGCACATATTCTTGGATGGCGGCGCGGATCCACCACATCGCATAGGTGGCGAGCCGGAAACCCTTCTCGGGCTCGAAGCGCTTGACGGCATGCATGAGGCCGACGTTGCCCTCCGATATCACCTCGGAAATGGGCAGGCCATAGCCGCGATAGCCCATGGCGATCTTGGCGACGAGACGCAGATGTGACGTGATCAGGCGCTGTGCAGCGCCCGGGTCTTGATGCTCCTTGTAGCGCTTGGCGAGCATATATTCCTCGTCAGGCTCGAGCATCGGAAACTTGCGGATTTCCTGGAGATAGCGGCTGAGGCCGCCTTCAGTCGACAGGATAGGCAGATTGGACTGGGCCATGACGCACCCTCTTCTTTCCCCCACGCGGGCAGATTGCTACGGCCGCAGCCAAGGGCCTGCGGCGCACGCGTCTTGCATATATAGTTCGATTTCAGGCGTTGATAAGACCCGCCCGGGATGCTCAACGCACCCGGTTGCTTGTGGTTCCGTACCCGCTGCTTCTACCGCGCATAGGCATGATCAAAAGGTTCGAGACTGGCCTGTAGTTCCACGAGATCGGCGGGCAATTCGGCCTCGAAGAACATCTCTTGCCCGCTCACCGGATGTTCGAAGCCGAGCTCGGCGGCGTGCAGCGCCTGCCGGCCGAGGGCCAGAACCGCGGATTTCGGGGCTTCCGGCAGCCTGTTGGCCTTGGTGGCAAAGCCGGTCGCATAGACCGGGTCGGCCACCAGCGGGTGGCCGATATAGGCCATGTGCACGCGGATTTGATGGGTGCGGCCGGTTTCGAGCTCGCAGCGGATGCGGGTGATGTCCCAACCCTCGTCGCCGAAACGCTGCTCGACCATATAGTGAGTGATAGCCTCGCGACCGTCGCGGCGCACCTGTTGCTTCAATCGCGAGTGCACATCGCGGCCGAGCGGCGCATCGACGGTGCCGCGGCCCTGCTCGGTCTTGCCCCAGGCCCAGGCGATATAGGCGCGGTGCAGCGGCCCGCTGCGGCCATGGTCGGCGAACTGCGCCGCAAGATGCCGCTGCGCCTTCTCGGTCTTGGCCGCCACCATCACACCCGACGTATCCTTGTCGAGCCGGTGAACGATGCCCGGGCGTTTGACCCCGCCGATGCCCTGGAGGCTCTCGCCGCAATGGTAGAGCAGGGCATTGACCAAGGTGCCGGTCGTATTCCCGACCGCCGGGTGCACCACCATGCCGGCGGGCTTGTTGATGACGATCAGCTGGTCGTCCTCATGGAGGATGTCGAGCGGGATGTTCTCGGGCACCGGTTCGGCCTCTTCCGGCTCCGGCGCCACCAACACGATGGTTTCGCCCAGCTTCACCTTGTATTTGGGTTCGCTGACGGTTTGGCCGTTGATCGAAACCGCCCCGGCCAGTATCAGGTCCTTGACGCGGCTGCGGGAGAATTCTTCCAGGCCGCGGGCCAGCACGCCATCGAGCCGGTCGCCGGCCTCCTTGGCGTCGACGGTCACGACCCATTCCATCTCCTCAGCGGAGTCGTCCTGCATGAGCGATCCTCAAAAGCCGCAGCCGGCGGAGGAACTGACGCCCGAAGCCCGCGCCATCATGGGGCGGGCGCGCAAATCGTTCCTGTTCTCGATCGGCCTCTTAATCGTCGGCTTTATCGCCATCGGCGGGGCGCTTGTCTAC
>DATCRS010000124.1:0-4001 GCA_036568845.1 Devosia sp.
ACACTGGACAGCGCTGGATAACTCGCCTAAGAACCATCCACTGCTCGCCAAGCCACAAGGAGGACGACAATGCCAGCACGTATGTCCGACCTCCATGGCCCGACCTGCCGATCCGATCATCGTTAGGTCGCCCGAGGTCCTCCTGACCTCCGTTTTCTGAGCCACTACCGCCAGTTTGCACCAGGTCCGAGGGACCTACCCGGCGGTTCCATATTGTACTCATTTCTGGGACCGGGCAGGCGCCATCGGCGCGTCCGGATCGATCGATGGCCCGTTTCAAACTGGACTTCCGGGGCGACGCCTTCCGTCGCGTTCTCGGCTTCACATTCGCCCACTGGGCCAAGCAGCCCATCCGCGTCACCGTGGTGGCCGGCGGCTTCCTGCTCGCTACGCTCGGCGACGTGCTGGTGCCGCTCTTTGCCGGCCAGCTCGTCGATGCCATCAGCCAGGGCGCCGCGAGCGAGCCAACCGCGTGGAACGCTGCGCTCCTCGCCTTTGGCTTGTTGATGGGCCTCGGCATCCTGGCGACCATTTTCCGCAACATCGCCTTCCTGCAGATCATCCCGATGACGCTGAAGATGATGACAGCGACGGTCGCGGAGGCCTTTTACCGCGTGCAGCGCTTCTCCACCGACTGGCACGCCAACGCCTTTGCGGGCTCGACGGTGCGCAAGATCACCCGCGGCATGTGGGGGATTGATTCCCTCAACGATCAACTGCTGATGATGCTGATGCCCTCGGCCGTGATGCTGATCGGCACCACGGTGATGCTGTCGCTGATCTGGCCGGTGATGGGCCTGATCGTCGGCCTCGGCTCGCTGATCTACGTGGCGGTGACGGTGTTCCTGTCGATCGGCTACGTCGCGCCGGCGGCGAGCCTCGCCAACAGCTGGGACACCCGCATGGGCGGCGCCCTGGCGGACGCCATCTCATGCAATGCGGTGGTGAAGGGCTTCGGCGCCGAGGCGCGCGAGGACACACGGCTGAGCTTTGTCATCGACAAGTGGAACCGGCGCACCGCGCGCACCTGGACGCGCGGCACCTATTCGGGCCTGACCCAGGGCGTCATGCTGCTGCTCTTCCGCGCCGCCATCATCGGCACCGCGCTGCTGCTCTGGCAGCAGGGCGCCGCGACGCCCGGCGATATCACGCTCTTGCTGACGAGCTCGTTCATCCTGCAGGGCTACCTGCGCGACGTGGGCCAGCACATCCGCAACCTGCAGCGCGCCGTCAACGACATGGAAGAGCTGGTGGGCATCCACGAGCAGCCCTATGGCATCAAGGACGCACGCGACGCCAAGCCATTGGTGATCACCGAAGGCCGCATCCGCTTCGAGAACGTCACCTTCCACTACGGCAAGCACGCCACGGCGCTCTATCGCGACTTTTCCGTCGAGATCGCGCCGGGCGAGCGGGTGGGGCTCGTCGGCCATTCGGGCTCGGGCAAGACCACCTTCGTCAAGCTGATCCAGCGGCTCTACGACGTGACCGAGGGCCGGATCACCATCGACGGGCAGGACATCGCCAAGGCCACCCAAGCCTCGCTGCGCCAGCAGATCGCCATCGTGCAGCAGGAGCCGGTGCTGTTCCACCGCTCGCTGGCCGAGAACATCGCCTATGCGCGCCCCGGCGCGACCATGGACGAAGTCATCGCGGCGGCCAGGCTCGCCAGCGCCCACGACTTCATCAGCGCGCTGCCCAAGGGCTACGAGACGCTGGTAGGCGAGCGCGGCGTAAAACTCTCGGGCGGCGAGCGGCAGCGCGTCGCCATCGCCCGCGCTTTCCTCGCCGATGCGCCGGTGCTGATCCTCGACGAGGCGACCTCGAGCCTCGACAGCGAGTCCGAGGTGCTGATCCAGCAGGCGATGGAGCGGTTGATGGTGGGCCGCACCACCATCGTCATCGCCCACCGGCTGTCGACGGTGCGCGCGCTCGACCGGCTGCTGGTCTTCGAGGAGGGCGACGTGGTCGAGGAAGGCACGCACGAGGCCCTGGTCCGCCGCGACGCCGGCATCTACCGCCGGCTCTTCGAGCGGCAGGCGCTGGAGCTGACCCAGGGCCTGATCGCCGCCCAATGAACAAAGACCCCGGCCACTGGGCCGGGGTCAGGTCGGAGGTCGGTCTTGGTCTTGGGCGTTGGAGGGGACGCCGGGAAGTCAGAGGAGATACGCGCGTGGAGCGGATTGGTTTCATGCCGACCGCTCTACCCACGCCTCGTCCTTCGACAAGCTCAGGATGAGGCTCCGAGAGGCAAGATGACCTTGAGGCCTCATGGTGAGCTTGTCGAAGGACGAGGCCGGGCACCCCGAACACGCCCACTGGCGTTCCATCGGCAAATGCCGATATAAGGCGGCATGAGCACCCTGCCGCTTTCCATACTCGACCTCGCGCCAGTGGCCGAGGGCACTTCCACCAGCGACGCGCTGCGCAAGGTCATCGACCTCGCAAAGCTGGGCGACGAGCTCGGCTACACCCGGCTCTGGTATGCCGAGCATCACGGCATGCCCTCGATCGCCTCGTCCTCCCCCGAGGTTCTGATCGCCAGTGCCACTGCCGCCACCAGGCGCATCCGTGTGGGCTCGGGTGGCGTCATGCTGCCCAACCACGTGCCGCTGCGCGTGGTTGAAACCTACCGCACGCTGAACGGCCTCAATCCCGGCCGCATCGACCTCGGCATCGGCCGTGCCGGCGGCAGCGACGGCCGCACCCTCTCTGCACTGCGCAGCGTCGGCGGCGAGTATTTTGCGCAGGAGTTGGCTGAGCTGCTGGCCTTCGAGGAAGGCACCTTTCCCGCCGGACACCCGTTCACCGAGGTGCGCGTGGTGCCCGAGGCGGTGGACCTGCCGCCGATCTACCTGCTCGGCTCCAGCGGCGCGAGCGCCGAGGCCGCGGGCCAACTCGGCGTCGGCTATTCCTTCGCCGCGCATTTCAGCGCCACGCCGCCCAGGCCTGCCTTCGACGCCTACCGCGCCGCCTTCCGCCCCACCGCGGCCTTCCCCAAGCCGCACGCCATCCTGGCGCTTTCCGCCATCGTCGCGCCGACCGACGAGGAGGCAAAGTTCCTCTCCGGCTCGCAGGCGCTGAGCTGGGCGCTGTTCCATTCCGGCCAGATCCGCAAGCTCGTCTCGCCCGAGGATGCCGCCGCCCACGCCTATACCGAGCGCGAGCTGGCCATCATCGAGAACCAGTCGCCGCTCTGGATCATCGGTTCGCCCGAAACGGTGAAGGCCGACATCGAGCGTCGGGTCGAAGCCTCGGGCGCCGACGAGGTGATGGTCACCACCACCATCTGGGACTACGAGCTCCGCCTGCGCAGCTTCCGGCTCTTGGCCGAAGCGTTCGGGCTCTAGTGTCAGGACTTTAGGCCGCCTGGCGCACCGCCGCGACCGGGGAGAACAGCAGCTTGATGTAGTTGCGGGCCATCAGCATCTGCTCGGGCAGCACAGCCGGCTGGCCGAGGGTCTTGCTCATCACGATGCCGCCATCGATCGAGCAACAGACGGTGCGCGCCAGCTGGTCCGGATCCACCGGCTCGCGGGGCGGATAGATGACGATGATCTCTTCGATGAGGTCGCGGAAGAACGCGTTCCAGTCTTCGACCACCTTGGTCACCAGGGCCCGGACATCGCGGTCGAACAGCCGATCCTGGTAGCTCATAGAGGCCACCATGCAGCCAGGGTGACCGCCCGGCAGGGCCGCCATTCGCTCGGCCATCAGGGTCAGGCCGATGAGCAACTGCTGCAGCGGGTCGTCGCTGAGACTCCTCGCCCGGCCGAACACATCCTCGAGCAGCCGGTCGTTCTGGCCCGAGTAACGGTCGACCAGCCCCCGCGCGAGCTCGTTCTTGTCCTTGAAATGGTAGAAGAAGCCGGACTTGGTGATGCCGGCCTCGGCGATGATCTCTTCGATCGACGTCGCGCCAAAACCTTTGGCCAGAACCGACGCTTCGGCGATCTCCAGGATGCGGTCGCGCGTCGCGCTGCCCTTACCCATGGCTGTGC
>DATCRS010000125.1:0-2205 GCA_036568845.1 Devosia sp.
AGTGGGTCGGTTGGCCTTCCCAACTCCGTGCGCTTGGCCCAGGGGCTTGGGACGACTCCCTTCCCCCTCCCGGCAATCTCTCCGCCAGCGTTCGTCGCGCTACCCGTCCACCGCGGAGTTGACGAGAGTGAATCTACGATAACTGGAGAGTGCGGGGATAAGTTCTTTTTCGCCAACCCGCACAAAGGCTTGCAGCATGCATCCCTCTCCCGTTCACGGGAGAGGGTGCCCGACAGGGCGGGAGAGGGGAGCACCTTGCGCCGGTGGTCGGGGCACCCCCCTTCCGTCGCCTTCGGCGCCACCTTCCCCCGCAAGCGGGAGAAGGACGCCGACCGCACCTGCAGCGCGCGGTGGAAACCTCTATCGCTGCATCTTGCTCGGATCGAGCGCCACCTCGAAGGCCCGGGCGAACATCTCCTGCGGCTGGCAGCCCGAGAGCGCGAACTTGCCGTCGAAGACGAAGAACGGCACGCCATGGATGCCCTGCTGCGCCGCGGCGACGGCGAGATCGTGCGTCTCGCCCAGCGCCTCCGGGTCGCGCATCACCTGCAACGCCTCCTCGCGGCTGTAGCCGTGCTCGACCGCGATGTCGGCGAGCACCTCGTCGTCGTTGATCTGCCGGTGCTCCATGAAATAGGCCCAGGCGATGGCATTGGCCAAGGCATGCTGCGTGCCCTTGGCCTTGGCGAACCGCACCAGCGTGTGCCCCTTCTGCGTCGGATAGCTCCGCGGCTGCTGCGACAGGTCGAGATCAATGCCCGACTTGCGCGCCTCGCCCTCTACCCTAGCCCATATCTCGCGTGGGTCGCGCCCATACTTCCGGCGCAGCATGTCGGCGACCACCACGCCCTCGGCCGGCGTGTTGGGGTCGAGGTAGAACGGATGGTTCTCCACCTCCACCTCGACGTCCGCGGGCAGCGCCGCGATCGCCTGGTCGAGCCGCGCCGACCCCACCAGGCACCAGGGGCAGACGGTATCGGTGAAAAGATCGACCTTGATCTTGTGGTTCATGCTCGGCTCCGGAAACGAAAGCCGTCACATGGCCACCCCACTCCCGGCACGCAAGAAGGCACGCCGAGGTAACCTCGTGTCCGCCTGCCCTGCGGTCAGTTGAAGGCGAACACCGCGCTGACCACGATCCCGACCAGTGCCAACCGGTTGATCCACATCAGCACCCGCGGATTGATCGTGCCGGGCTTGACCAGCGCGCCGAAGACCATCATCACGATGACGACCCCGACAAACGCCATCTTGGCCCAGAACCACGGGTTCATGCCCTCCACGCCGCCATAGCGCACGACCACCATGGCGACGCCGGTGATAAGCAGCACGGCGAACGAGAGCTGCGAGTTCTTGGCCAGCCGCTGCCCGATGCCGCCGAGCATCTGCCGCCCCTCGGGCGTGGCCGCCGCCATCCGGCCCATGATCACCGGCATCGCCACCGCCGTCGCCGTGCCGATCACCAGCGCCGCAAAATGCGCAATCAGTAGAAGCTGAAACGTGATGTCCATCTTGGTCCCTCAACCATTGAGGGTCGAGTGGATACGACCTCAAGTGCAGTTTAGGTCAAGGGGGGTATGCGGAAGATTAGCAGTCAGGTCACCTCCCCCCTTGCGGCAGGGCTATCGCAAATGGGGAAGTCGGCACCGGTCTTCCTTCTCCCCTTGAGGGAGAAGGTGGATCGGCCGAAGGACGAGACGGATGAGGGGTTGTCTCAATCGCCCCCCGAATCTCCGCCTCCTTGCTGAACCAACCCCTCATCCGCCCTTCGGGCACCTTCTCCCTCAAGGGGAGAAGGCGACCCAACGAGCGCTGGCCTCATATGCGATAGCCCTGCCCCTTGCGGGGTAGGGCGACCTGACTGAGCCATCTCAGGGCAAAAAGGGCCCGCCGCGGCGAGCCCCTATTCGCTACTCACTACTCGCTTCTAGTGCGCCATCGCCTTGACGATGTCCTCGGTGACCTTCTTGGCGTCGCCGAAGAGCATCATGGTGTTGTCGCGGAAGAAGAGCTCGTTCTGGACGCCCGCATAACCCGCCGCCATGCCCCGCTTGATGAAGAGCACGGTGCCGGCGTCTTCGACGTTGAGCACCGGCATGCCGTAGATCGGCGACGTCTTGTCGGTCTTGGCGGCCGGATTGGTCACGTCGTTGGCGCCGATGACGAACGCCACGTCCGCCTGCGCGAACTCGGAGTTGATGTCTT
>DATCRS010000126.1:0-4016 GCA_036568845.1 Devosia sp.
GTCGGCGTATTCGAAATTGTGCCGCGAATATTCCTGCTCGGCCTGGAAGAACACATCGCGATAGCAGACCTTCTCGGCGCCTTCGCGGCCGTTGAAGTTCAGGTCCATGATGCGGTCGACGCCCTGCAGATAGCAGGCGAGGCGTTCGAGGCCGTAGGTGAGTTCACCCGCGACCGGCGCGCATTCGAAGCCCGCGACCTGCTGGAAATAGGTGAACTGGCTGACTTCCATGCCGTCGCACCAGCACTCCCAGCCGAGGCCCCAGGCGCCGAGCGTCGGGCTCTCCCAATCGTCCTCGACGAAGCGGATGTCGTGAATGGCGGAGTCGATGCCGATCGCGGCGAGTGACTTCAGATATAGCTCCTGCAGGTTCGGCGGCGACGGCTTGAGGATGACCTGGAACTGGTAGTAGTGCTGGAGCCGGTTCGGGTTCTCGCCATAGCGGCCGTCCTTGGGCCGGCGCGAGGGCTGCACATAGGCGGCATTCCACGGCTTTGGGCCGAGCGCGCGCAGCGTCGTTCCGGGATGGAAGGTGCCGGCGCCGACTTCCATGTCGTAGGGCTGCAGGATCACACAGCCGTAATCCGCCCAGTAGCGCTGCAGGGCCAGGATCAGGCCCTGGAACGAGCGGTCCGGGCGCATATGGGCGGGCAATGAGGCGTCCATCGTCAGATCAGGCTCTCGCGGGGGTTTTGAATCGCGCGGGACCGTATCGACGGCAGGGATGGGAATCAAGGCAAAGGGGGCGGATTGGCTGTCATTCCGGGGCGATGCGCAGCATCCAACCCGGAATCTCGAGATTCCGGGTTCGCCCTCGGACGCCCCGGAATGACGAAGAGTGTGGAGCGACTACCCCGGCCGATAGGCCCCAGTCACGGGGTCACGCTTCAACGTCTGGATGGTCCCCATATGAGCAGCTTCGGCGACGCGCGACAGGCGCATCTCCTCCAGCTCCTCGTTGATCCTGAGTGCGGTCTTGTAGGCCCAGCGGACCAAGGCAAGCCCGCCCAGGACGCCCGCGAATGCGACGAACGGCGGCATCTGTCGATCCCTCGTGTAGTGCTCAGCCCCCACGTGCATTCTCGCGCAGTCCGAGCTGCGCCGCAATTGGCTCGGACCGGACCAAATGGCGCGGGAGGAGCGAGCCTAGAACCCGAATTTCGCCCAGATTGCCCTGGTCTCGACCGCCGAGATCAGCTCGTCCGGCAGCCCGGCCATTGATTCCATGGCCGAAAGCTGGCCCGCACCAGGCGATTTCCGCCCTAACAGGCTGGACAGCAGCCCAGTCGGCTGTGCGATCACGGGGGTGAGAACCTTCTCGCCGTAGCGGGCACGAAGAGTTGAGCGGATATCGCCGATGCCGTCGGCGAGCCCCAGCGCGATCGAGCTCTCCCCGGCCCAGTATTCTCCGGTAAATAGGACGTCGTCCGCGCCCTTCAGCCTTGCGCCGCGGCTCTCCTTCACCAGCGCGATGAAGATCTGGTGGATCTCGCGCTGGAGTGCCTTCAGCTTGGCGACGTCATCGGGGTTTTCGGGCAGGAACGGATCGAGCATCGCCTTGTGAGCGCCTGCCGTGTAGAGACGCCGCTCGATGCCGAGCCGCTTGATCGCCTCCTGGAAACCGAAGCTGCCTCCGACCACGCCGATCGATCCCAGGATCGAGGACGGATCGCAGAAGATCTCGTCGCCGGCGCAGGCGATCATGTAGCCGCCGGACGCCGCGACGTCCTCGACGAACACCAGCACGGGCAACTTCTTCTCCGCCGCGAGTTGCTTGATCCGCAGGAAGATCTGGCGCGACTGCACCGGCGAGCCGCCGGGCGAATTGATCACCAGCGCGACCGCCTTGGCGTTCCGGTATGAAAACGCCCGCTCCAGCACGCGCGCGACGCCTGCGAGAGTCATGCCCGGACGCAGCGGCGTCACCGCACCGATGACGCCCGACAGCCGCACCACCGGCACGACCGCGGCCCCGGGCCGGAAACGCGCCGGCAGATATTGCATGAGTTTGTCGGCTAGGCCGGAATTCTCGCGATCGTTCAATTGTTCGGCCATGCCGTCACCTCTGGTTAACCTTTATTTATCACGCGACTGTCATTGCTAGTGCCTGGAACGTGTTTTGCAGAATCCCCGGCGGGAAGCTGCAATGAGGCAGCGGAGGAAGCGACATGAAGATCTATCTGCTGTTGATGCTGATGGGGGCGCTCTTTACGGCGATTCGCTTTACGTCCCAGCCCGAACAGCAATCGGAATCGCTTCCCCAGTAAGCCGTCACGGCTCTGCCAGCGGCAAGACCGCTCTCCCTTCCAGAATATTCCGCACCTCTTTTTTGGGCACGCCTGACTCATCATTGAGCATGAGGCCCGCCAGCAATCGCAACGGCGCCCGGCCGCCTTTGACCGCGCGCACCAGCACGCGGATCGCAGGACGTCCCGCTTCACCATGAACCGGCAGGATCGACACGCTGCCGAAGCCGCGTGACAGCGCTGCCAGGACATTTCCGATTCCATCCGCGCGCCAGATCAAGGCGAGCACACCGTTCGATCGGAGGATGCGCCGCGCCGCATGCACCCAGGCATGCAGCGTCTCGTCGGTAGCGACATGCGCGGTGTGACGCGCCTGGTCGGGCGAGCCGCGGTGCCTGATGGGATCGTTGAAGGGCGGGTTCATCAACACGCAGTCCGCACTATCAGGCAAGAGCCCAAGAGCTGCAAAAGCCTGCGCATCATCGGTGACGTCAAGCACGATCACATCAGCGGCAATGGCATTCGCGGCCGCATTGGCACGCGCGAGTTCGGCAAGTTCCGGATCGATCTCGACGAGGCAGAGATTGATCCCACCAACGCGCCGAGCCAGCGCGAGGCCGGCCGTGCCGACGCCGGCACCGAGGTCGACCACACGGTCGCCCTCACGGGCCTCCGTTGCGGCCGCAAGCAGGATGGCGTCATGTCCTGCCCGATGGCCGGATCGCTTCTGCTTGAGCAGCAACTGGCCGCCGAGAAAAGCGTCCTCGGTGAGATCTGTGACGACGTCAATCATCGCCGCGCAATTCGTGGCTGAGGCCGGCGTCGGTCAGTAATTGCCGGGCCTCGCTGGCATCGTCCTCGTGGACCAGGATCCGCCTGGGCAAGACACCAAGCGAGCCCTCGATAATGCTCATGTTCTGGTCCAGCACCAGATGATGGATGTTGGCGCCGTCGAGCAGCGCGCCGATCGCCGACACCAGCACGATATCGTTGGTCCGAACCAATTCACGCAAGACGAGCCTCCCGCCTGAAGGGGGTGAAAGCGGCAAATGTCAATGGTTCCACAGGCCTTGCCGCATCCCCGTCCAGTTTCTATTGTCTTTCCATCAGAATAGCCCCTCCGGGGCAAATATTGGAGACCGGCGTGGCCGTCATCGTACCTTTCGAAACCCCCGGCGCGTCGATCGAAGAGCTGGTTGCCCTTGTCGCCCCTGACATGGAGCGCGTCAACGCCACCATCCTGTCGCGGACCGGGTCCGATGTGACCATGATCCCGGAGGTTGCCAACCATCTGATCTCTTCCGGCGGCAAGCGGCTGCGGCCGATGCTGACGCTCGCCATGGCCAACCTCGCCGGCTACACCGGCGACGGCCACATCAAGCTCGCTGCTTCCGTCGAGTTCATGCATACCGCCACGCTGCTCCATGACGACGTCGTCGACGAGAGCGAGATGCGCCGCGGCAAGCTGTCGGCGCGCATGCTCTGGGGCAATGAGGCGAGCGTGCTGGTCGGCGACTTCCTGCTCGGCCAGGCCTTCCGCATGATGGTCGAGGTCGGCTCGCTGCGCGCGCTCGACATCCTCTCTGCCGCCGCCGCCACCATCGCCGAGGGCGAGGTGATGCAGCTGGCCGCCGCCAAGAACACCGCGACGACCGAGGATGAATATCTCGCCGTGATCCGCGGCAAGACCGCCGAGCTGTTCGCCGCGGCTTGCGAGGTCGGCCCCGTCATCGCCAACCGCCCGAAAGCCGAGCAGACGTCCTGCCGCTC
>DATCRS010000127.1:0-2991 GCA_036568845.1 Devosia sp.
GAACATGGCGGACCTGGTCACGCGCAATGGCGCCGCGAGCGGCTACCTCGTCGTATCGCGAGTCGACTACCAGTACCTGCCGGTGCTCGGCGTGGTTTACCCGGCGGCCGTGCCGATGCGGAGCGATTCGCAGTTTCTCCCCCGCTTCGGCAACACCGCGCTGACGGCACCGAGCGGCACAACCGCGCTGACGTGCAACAGCTGATGAGCGGTTGCCCTACCTAGCCCGCTGTGGCACACCCCGCGCACCTCTCCTCCCGCGGGATAAATCACAGCATGACCGATACCCTGGTGCCCGTCTTCGATCTGGGCGGCGTCTTCGTCGACTGGAATCCGATGTACCTCTTCCGCAAGCTCTTCGAGACCGAGGAGGAGGCGCAGTGGTTCCAGGACAATGTCTGCACCAAGGATTGGAACCTCGAGTTCGACGCCGGCGACATCTATGCCGAGGGCGTCGCCAAGCTGGTCACGCGGTTCCCGAAATACTGGCGCGAGATCCAGGCCTATGACCGACGTTGGAAGGAGACGCTCGGCGACTTCATCCAGGGGACCATCGACATCCATGACGAGTTGATCGCCCAGGAGATCCCGACCTTCGCCATCACCAACTTCTCGTGGGAGAAGTGGATGAGCTGCCTGGGCGAATGGCCGTTCCTCGAAAAGTTCGACGGCGTGGTGGTCTCCGGCCTCGAGCGGCTGGTAAAGCCCGATCCGCGGCTCTATCGCGTCTTCTGCGAACGCTATGGCCTCGCGCCGGAGAGCTGCGTCTTCATCGACGACAGCGAGCCCAACATCGTGGCGGCCCGGAAGTTCGGCATGCACGGGATACATTTCACGGACGCCAAGCAGCTGCGGCGGGAGCTGATCGAACTGGGGCTGCCGCTGAAAACGAGTGAGTAATTAGTAGGGTAGTGGTGACATCAGGGGCCGCGGCGAAACCATTTTTCGCTGAGCACTACTCCCTACCCCGTACTCGCTCTACTTCGTTCCGTACATCCGATCCCCCGCATCACCGAGGCCGGGGACGATGTAGCCCTTCTCGTTGAGATGGCTGTCGATGGAGGCGGTGTAGATCGGCACGTCGGGATGGGCCCTGGTGAACTTCTCGATGCCCTCGGGGGCGGCGAGCAGACAGAGGAAGCGGAGGTTGTTGGCGCCGCGCTTCTTCAGATTGTCGATCGCCGCGATGGAGGAATTGGCCGTCGCCAGCATCGGGTCGACGACGATGATCAGCCGGTCCTCGAGGTTCGACGGCGCCTTGAAGTAGTACTCCACCGGCTGCAGCGTCTCGTGGTCCCGATAGATGCCGATATGGGCGACCCGAGCGGCCGGGACGAGATCGAGCATGCCGTCGAGCAGGCCGTTGCCCGCCCGCAAGATCGAGGCGAAAACCAGCTTCTTGCCCTTGATGGTGGGCGATTGCATCTCCGCCATCGGCGTCTCGATGGGGATCATCTCGAGCTCGAGGTCGCGCGTCACCTCGTAGCACATGAGATGGGCAATCTCGCGCAAGAGGCGGCGGAAACCGGCGATCGAGGTTTCCTTGTCGCGCATGATGGTGAGCTTGTGCTGGATCAGCGGATGGTCGACGACCGTGACGTTTGCCATGAGCTCACCAAGGGCAGCTAGAGGAAGGACTTGCCGTACCGTCCGGGCGCGAGGCCGAGCCAGCGGGCGATGCTTTCCCCTATATCCGCAAAGGTCTGGCGGATGCCAATGGTGCCGGCCGAGAGGGCTGGGGAAAAGAGCATGATCGGCACCTGCTCGCGGGTGTGATCGGTGCCGCGCCAGGTCGGGTCGTTGCCGTGGTCGGCTGTGAGGATCAGCAGGTCGTCCGGGCGGAGTCTTGCGATCAGTTCGGGAAGCCTTTGATCAAAGGCTTCAAGGGCTTGCGCGTAGCCGGGGACGTCGCGGCGGTGTCCGTAGTCCTGGTCGAAATCGACGAAGTTGGTCATGATGAAGGCGCCGTCCTGGGCCATGTCCAGAGCCTCCAGGGTGCGGTCGAAAAGCACCATGTTGCCGGACGCCTTGATCTTGTGGGTGACGCCGGAGCCGGCGTAGATGTCCGAGATCTTGCCGATGGCAAAGACTTGTTTTCCTTGCGCTTTCACCCGATCGAGGAGGGTCGGCTCGGGTGGCGGGATGGCGAAGTCGCGGCGGTTGCCGGTGCGCTTGAACGAGGCCGAATCCTCGCCGACGAAGGGCCGGGCAATGACCCGGCCGATCTTCAGCGGCGCGGTCAATTGATAAGCGATTTCACAGACTTGGTAGAGTTTTTCGAGGCCGAAATGGGTCTCGTGGGCGGCAATCTGGAAGACCGAGTCGGCGGAGGTGTAGCAGATCGGCTTGCCGGTCTTGATCGACTCCTCGCCGAGCTCGGCGATGATGGTGGTGCCGGAGGCGTGCTTGTCGCCGAGGATGCCGGGAAGCTTCGCCTTTTCAATGAGTTGCGCGATAAGGTCGGGCGGGAAGGTGGGTACAGTGTGGGGGAAATAGCCCCACTCGAACGGCACCGGGACGCCGGCGATTTCCCAGTGGCCCGAAGGGGTGTCCTTGCCCTTGGAAACCTCGCGCCCGACGCCCCAGCGGCCGCCTTTCGGTTGGTTTGTCAAACCCTTAGGCACTGAGCCGGTGGAGAGTTCGGCGGCGGCGCCGAGACCCAGAGCATCGAGATTCGGTAATGAAATGGGGTAGTTGGCGGCGATGTGCCCCAGGGTGTCGGCGCCGGTATCGCCATAGTCGGCTGCGTCCGGGGCACCGCCGATGCCGAAACTGTCGAGAATACAAAGGATTGCGCGAGGCATCAGGCGGCTCCGGTGGGTGGGATGGCCTCGACGACGACGGGGTGGGACGGGGCCTTTTCGCCGATGGTGAAGGCGGCGCGGAAGCGCTGTTCGGCCTCTCTCGCCGCATTTTCGTCACGGGCATGAATGACGGATGAACGGGTCTTTCCGTCCACTTTGGCGCCCAACCCCACGATATCGCTGAACC
>DATCRS010000128.1:0-4494 GCA_036568845.1 Devosia sp.
CCCTATGCCAGCAAAGCCCCCTCGATTCATCCCAATGTCGAAACGTTCGTGCTCCAGGCAAGTGATTCCGTCACACCTTGCCGCACCAGCGTGGCGCCTGGGTCGACCGTGTCGGACCCGAAAGAATGGAAGCTCGGCAGACGGTCGACGGGCGTCGAGCGTCAGTTGCTCAGGATCACCCGCCGTCGCGCAAGCTCGAGCGCCTTCGCCGCGGGCCGAGCAAATCACCAGTGGCGCACCGGAATATCGCGTGCAAGATGAGAGGACACGCCAGCTCAGGGTCCTACCGTGTCAGGCCTCGCACGTGCTCGAGCGGGATCAAGGCGCCAGCGTGCTGGATCACTCGGGCGGCCACACGATTGCCGAACGCCGCGGCGTCGATGGCCCGCTCGCCGGCAAGCCGGCGGGCGAGATATCCCGCCGCGAAAGCATCCCTGCGGCGGTCGTGTCGATCACGCGTCCCACGCGCTCCGTCGGGACTGCGGCCCAGCCAGGGCCGGCCTTGCGATCGAGCACGAAGGTCGGGGCGCAGCCTCGCTTGATCACGAGCTCGTCGCACGCGATGGCCTGGGCCGACTCGATTGCCATGGCGGTGTTCCCGCTCGCGTGCAGGAGTTGGTGGTCGTCTAACGTCCTTGGCTCTGTCGGGCTCGGCCGCCGTTCACCCTGGGCGGACCGCCCGCAGAATGTCAGACGCCGGCACCGAATCCACGTCGACGCGACAGGGCCATCAGCAAACCGATGCCACCGACGATCAGCGCGGCAGCGTCGGGCTCTGGAACCATCGAGATGGTTCCGATCATGTTGTAGGAAAACGCAGAATCGAAAGTACCGCGGGCCCACGTGGCGCCATCGGCGAGTGTGTACGTCGTCTCGAAGTGAACGATATGGCCCTCGTCAGCGGCGTACGGCACGAAGTTCGCAGGGTCGCCCCAACGGTTACTCGAGTTGTTGAAAGCGACGAGTGCCTCTCCACTTAGCGTCGCTGTCGTGCCACCGAGCTCCGCACGCAACACGAGCGGCGTCACAGGGGTCAGCTCGCCTTCGGTCCAGAGTGCTGACGTCGGTGTCTCATCCCACACTTGGCCGACATGGTAGAAGAGGACGCCGTCACCTTTTGCCCAGTTCGTGATATCGCCGAACGTGTAATCAATCTCGCCGCCATGAACGTCCTCGTTTGTGACGGTTCCGTTCGTGTACGGGATCCAACCCGCGCCCGGGATGAGCGACCGTCCGTCGCTGAGGTTGTAGAGGTACGGCACCCCCAGCAAGCCGAACCGATTGAACGAACCCGGGCCGCCGTATGACTCTTGGCAGCCATCGACAGTACTGATCGTGATGCTGTCAATTGTTAGAGCGTGGACCGGGCCGACGAACAACAGCACACCGATGGACGCAATACAGGTCTTGATCTTGTTCAAGAAGCTCTCTCCCCGGGGGATCCCCCGCAATGTTGTTGGATGTCGCGGGCAGTTCGTCTGTAGCCGCGGCGTTGAAGTGTAGACGCCAGGACACCATGCCGAACTGGGTCAAGCCGCGCCTCTGTTGGAGGGCGCACCTTGAACAGGGGGGATGAAGCTGCACATTGCACGTGCGCGATGCGGCTTCAACTAGACACAGGCGCCGCAAGGAAATGCTGCCGCTGGCCGGCCTCCGGTTCAGAGCGGTGTCGTTCGGCTCGACGATCCAATCGCGGATCTCGCGACCGTACCGGAGTGGCGCGCATGCAACTTAGCCTGAAACGGCTTGGTCGGTCGACGGGCTAAAGCTCGCGACCGGCCGCAGGGGACAGCATTGCTGACGTCACTCGGCCACGACCACCAAGCGGAGACCGACCAAACGGCGAAGTACGCAGGACCGATCTCGACGCCTGTAACCCGGCATTCGGAAAGTCAAGCATTTGCCCCTCGGCGTGAACCGTTCTGACCCTTGATACCTGCCTTTGAAGGACGCCTTGGCAGCGAGAGCGGAAGTCCGAACCCCTGGGCAAACCAGACGGCTGTAGCCAGCAAACCGGACGTCTAAGCTGATGCAGTGGCAAGCGTTGCTTGCTCAAAATCTGAACGCAACGAACTCCCACTCCCGTTCAGCGCTCGTGGCCGCCTTCCTGCGCGATTTTCAATATGGGCGAAAGCAGGTATTGCATGACCGTCTGGCGTCCCTGATTGATCTCGACGGTCACTCGCATGCCCGACACGAGCGGGAGTTCGCCTGCGGGCGCCTTCAGGCTCTGGCGCGAGAGCGCCACCAAGGCCTTGAACCCGCCCATCGTCGAGGGGTCGTCACGCCCGGCGCGTTCAGCGGCGTCCGTTCCTGACCCACTGGCATCGGACGCATCCGGCCAGATCTGCGAGACGCGCCCCTCGATCATTCCGTACTGCTGGAACGGATAGGAAGCCACCTTGATCTTGACAGGCTGCCTGGCGCTCACGAAGCCGACGTCTTCGTTGCGCACGGTCACTTCGGCCACCAGGGAGGCCTTCTCGGGCACCAGCGACACGAGGACGGTGCCCGCGTTGACGACCGTGCCCACCGAGTGCGTGGCGAGGTCCTTGATGGTGCCGGGCTCCTCGGCCTTCAGCTCCAGCAGGCCCGAACGATGGGCTTGCTTGAGCAGTTCCTGCGAGAGCTTCGCTCGATCGATTTCCGCCTCGACGCGTTCGTTCTGCAGGTCGGAGCGCGCCTTGGCCTTCAATTCGTCGAGCTGACGCTGAGCCTGCTCGACGTTCGATCGCAGGCTGGCCACGCGAGCGACCTGCGACTTGAGCTCCTGGTCGTTCTCGATGGACTCACGCTGCTTGTCTTCCGCCGTCGTGCGTGGCACGTAGCCGTCCTTGCCAAGATCCGCATACGTCTTGGCCTGGCTCTGGTAGATCGGGTTCGTCTTCTTCAGCTTCTCGAGTGTCTGCTCGCCGGCCTCCAGATCGTGGGCGCTGCGGCGAATCGCCTCCTCGGCCTGGGCGATCGACTGGTCGTATGCCTGCAGGTGCGCCGCCAACTGCGACTGCACCTGGCGGAAGGCATCGTCGCGATCCTCCTTGTGGCGCGCCAGCTGGCGCCCTTCCAGCTCCGCATCGATGCGACGGATCTGCAGTTCTCGCGCGCGCAGCGAGTTCTGGATCTCGGCCGAATCCGCGTCGGCGTCCTGGCGATCCATGCGCAGCAAGACCTGTCCAGCCTGCACATGCTCGCCCTCTCGCACCAGGATCTCGCGCACGATGCCGGCGCCCGATGGCTGGACGATCTTCACATAGCTGGCAGGAACCAGACGCCCAGGCGCCGTGGCGATGATGTCCAGCTTGCCGACGCAGGCCCAGGCAACGAGGATGGCCACCAGGACGGCGAGCGCCGTGACGATCACCTTGGCAAGTGGCGCCGGCGGCCTTTCCTGGATCGCCAGCAAACCCGGTGCAAAGGCCAGCGCCTCCTTCGACAGTTGCGACTTCGCAGGTTCGGGACGATTCGATGAGGTCACGGGCGCACCTCGACTTCGCGCTCGGGCCCGATCGTCACCAGTTCGTCCACTTTGAGGTTGTCTGGCAATGCATGCGTGACGAACAGGATCGACACGTGCCCGCGCAATTCGTTGATCGTGGCCGCGAGATGCCGCGCAGTCGCCATGTCGAGACTGCTCGTCGCCTCGTCGAAGATCAGCACCTTGGGGCGCTTGAGCAGCGCGCGGGCGACCGCGATGCGCTGTTTCTGCCCCGTGGACAGGCCGACACCGCGCTCGCCGATTTCCGTCTGGTAGCCGTTGGGAAGCTTGCTGATGGCATCGTGGATCTCCGCGGCACGGCAGGCCTGCACGATCTGGTCGAACGCGGCGCCGGGATTGGCCATGCGCAGGTTCTCGAAGACCGTGGTGGCGAACAAGGTCGTCTCCTGCGGCACGATGCCGAAATGCTGCCGCAACTCGTTCGCGGACAGGTTGCGGATGTCGACGCCATCGATCTTGATGCGACCGCTCTCGGGCTGGTAGAACCCTTGCAGCAGCTTGGCCAGCGTGCTCTTGCCTGACCCGGATGGGCCCATCAATACGACGACCTGGCCTGGCCGGATGGTCAGATTGAAACGTTCGTAGAGAAGCGGCAACCCGGCGCCATATCGGAAGGAGATGTCCTCGACCTCGATCTGGCCCTGCTGCTGGCCCAGGCCCCGGGGTTGCAGCGAGTAAGGCTCGGTGGGCGCATTCATGACATCACCCAGCCTGTCGATCGAGAGCTGTGCCTGCTGGAACTGCTGCCACAGCCCCACGAGGCGCAGCATCGGCTGCGACACCCTGCCCGCAAACATCTGGAAGGCGACGAGCATGCCGATCGTGAACTGCTCGCTGTGCATGACCAGGTACGCGCCGCCGACCAGGATCAGCAGCGTCAGCAATTGTTCGATGCCGTTGGCCAGGACGTTGTACGTGTTGGCGATCTGGCGCACGTCGAAGCCCGATCGCAGGTACTCGGCCAGGTATTCGCCATAGCGATCACGCAGTTGCGGCTC
>DATCRS010000129.1:0-6236 GCA_036568845.1 Devosia sp.
CCCTAGCGCCGCTGTCCTAGGATCTGCCCCTTCATTGCCGAACCCGAACACGCTTCAGATGCCGTTCGTTATAGCACAGAGACGTCACTGCTTGACAGTCTGCGCCCGAGGCCGCACGAGCAGCGCCATTGGAGCGTCAAATGAAACTCGATTATCTATTGCTTGATGTTTTCACGACCGAGCGGCTGAAGGGCAACCCGCTGGCAGTGGTGCTCAAGGCCGATCACCTGCTCGACGACCAGATGCAGGCCATCGCCGGCGAGTTCAACCTCTCCGAGACCGTCTTCATCTGCAAGCCGCGGCTGGATCGCCATTCGGCGCGCGTCCGTATCTTCACGCCCGCCGTCGAGCTGCCCTTTGCCGGCCATCCCACTGTGGGCGCTGCCGTTGTCCTCGGCCTGCAGTACCGCTCCACCGCGGTGCGCATCGAGGAGGAAGTGGGTCTTATCACCTGCGTCATCGAGCAGCCGGAAAAGCGCAGCGCCTTTGCCCGCTTCGCCCTGCCGAAGCTGCCCGAACCCGCCGGCGAAGCGCCGGACGCCGACCGGCTTGCCGCGGCGCTCGGCCTTTCGCCCGATGAGATCGGCTGCGCGCCGTACCGGCCCGCCATCTACTCGGCAGGCGTGCTCTTCTACCTCGTCCCGGTGCGCGACGCGGCCGCTCTGCGCCGGGTCAAGCCGGAGCGACGTGGCTGGGGCGAGGTCTTTCCGCTCGGCCACAGCTCGGTCTACGTCTTCACCGAGACGCCCGACGAGAAGGAAAACCAGTTCGCGGCACGCATGTTCGCGCCGGGCATGGGGCTCGGCGAAGACCCCGCGACCGGCGCGGCCGCCGCAGCGCTCATCGGACTTCTGGCCGAGCACGGCAAGGAAGGTCAGACCGAGCTGGTGCTGCGCCAGGGGGTGGAAATGGGCCGCCCGAGCCGCATCTTCATCCAGTTCCGCAAGTCCGGCGGCAAGCTCACCCATGGCGGCATCGGCGGCCACGCGGTGATCGTAGGCGAGGGCGCGCTGGATTTCGAGGACTGACTGGGACTACCCATCGTGGTCTTTGACCCGCTCGGCTTTCAGTCCCCCACCGGCTGTCATCCCTGCGAAAAGCAGGGACCCATCTCTCCCTCCACTCGAGCCGAGGAATGGGTCCCGGCTGAGCGCCGGGATGACATCGAGGTATTGGCAGCCTCAGTAGCCATGAACCGGCGTCGAACCGCGAGGCGTGGTACTCACGGAGCTAGTGCCCGGCCGGCGAGTCGCGTAACCTTGGCTGCTGCGATGGTTTGAGGGGGAACACGCATGGACGTCTTTTTTACAATCCTGTTCTGGATTCACCTGGTTTCATTGGGGCTTGGCGGGACGGCGTCGTTCGGTCTGCCGGTCGTCGGCAGTAAGCTGGCGTCGGCCACGGCCGAGACTCGACCGGTTCTGTTTTCGATCATGCACGGCCTCTCGAGCGTCGGGCGCGCGGGGCTCGGCCTATTGATCGTCACCGGTCCGCTGATGGTCTGGGTCAAGTTTGGCGGGTTTGGTGGCTTCAGCCTCTGGTTCTGGGTGAAGATGGTGCTGGTGGTGATCCTCCTGGCGCTGGTCATCTATGCCGGCATCAATGGCAAGAAAGCCGAGAACGGGGATCGTGAGGCGGCCGGTCGCGGGCCGATGATCGGCATGGCGGCCCTGGTGACCTTCGTTCTGGTGATCGGCAGCGCCGTGATGGCCTTCGGCTGAGCTTGCGGTGGCGATGCTTTTGGTAGTCTCCGCCTTCGACTAGGGGCTGCGGTTGGACTACGTCTTTGCCGCGCTGCTCTTTGCCCACCTTCTCGGACTGGTGCTGATGGCAGCGGCGTTCCTGCCGCTGCTCGGCATGATGGGCGAGGGCGGCGCGGCCCCGGTCACCAACCGGCTGCTGACCCGCCTCGGCCACTACGGCATCATCATCGCCGTCATCAGCGGGCCGCTGCTGCTCTGGGTGCGCTATGGCGGGTTCGACGGCATCAGCCACTGGTTCTGGTTGAAGATGCTGTTCCTTCTCGTGCTCGCCGGCGGCGTCGTCACCTCGGCCATGTCGGCGCGGAAGATGCGCCAGGGCGATGCGGCGGCAGCGCGCCGGGTGCGGGCAGGGCGGGTGGTTTCGGTCGTGGCCCTCATCGGCATCGTCCTCTCGGCCGTGCTGGCCTTCGGCTGATGCCCGCCGTCTCGTTCTGAAAAACACTTGTGCGGCGCAAGGACTTGCGCCATTCTTCCGGCCGCAAACGGAATTTCGCCATGCAGCGCAAGCGCGCCATTGCCATCGCAGCCGCCGAACAGAAGGCACGGGACACCCGGCTTCTGCTCGCCGCTGCGTTGCTGCTGCTTCCTGCGGCGCTGCTTCTCCTTCTTATCAGCCCCTGATCACCGGCAGCTCGGAACGCGAGCGGGTCGTCAGGGGATAGCGCGCAACACACCGAACAGAACTTGTCCGGTCGCGATTGGTCATTGGACCCCGGCCCCCGATAGGAAGACTGACAAATGACTGCCGACAGCAACAAAGACCGCGTCTACATTTTCGACACCACGCTGCGCGACGGCGAGCAGAGCCCCGGCGCTACCATGACGCTCGAAGAGAAGCTGCAGGTCGCCGAAGCCCTCGACGAAATGGGCGTCGACATCATCGAGGCCGGTTTTCCCATCGCCTCGAACGGCGATTTCGAGGCCGTCGTGGCCGTCGCCAAGCAGGTCAAGAACGCCGTCGTCGCCGGCCTCGCCCGGGCCATCCCGGCCGATATTGCGCGGGCAGGGGAGGCGGTGCGCCACGCCAAGCGCGGCCGCATCCACACCTTCGTCTCGACCTCGCCGATCCATCTGGCCCACCAGATGAAGAAGACCGAGGAGCAGGTGCTGGAGATCATCACCACCACCGTGACCCAGGCGCGAAACCTCGTCGACAATGTCGAGTGGAGCGCCATGGATGCAACCCGCACGCCGATCGACTTCCTCGCCCGCTGCGTCGAACTCGCCATCAAGGCCGGCGCCACCACCATCAACCTGCCCGATACGGTCGGCTACGCCATTCCGGCCGAGCACGAGGCGATGTTCCGCTCGATCATCGAGCGCGTGCCGGGTGCCGATAAGGTGATCTTCTCGGCCCATTGCCACAATGACCTGGGGCTCGCCGTGGCCAATTCGCTGGCCGCGGTCCGGGGCGGCGCGCGGCAGGTGGAATGCACCATCAACGGCTTGGGCGAACGCGCCGGCAACGCCGCACTGGAAGAAATCGTCATGGCGCTCCGCACCCGCGGCGATGCCATGCCCTACGATACGGGGATCGACTCGACCCACCTCAGCCGCGCCAGCAAGATCGTCTCGGCGGCGGCCAATTTCCCGGTGCAGTACAACAAGGCGATCGTGGGCAAGAACGCCTTCGCTCATGAAAGCGGCATCCACCAGGACGGGATGCTGAAGAACGCGCAGACCTACGAAATCATGACGCCGGCCTCGGTCGGCATCAAGGAAACCACGCTGGTCATGGGCAAGCATTCGGGCCGTGCCGCCTTCAAGGACAAGCTGAAGGAACTGGGCTACGAGCTTGGCGACAATGCCTTCCAGGAGGCGTTCGTCCGCTTCAAGGATCTGGCCGACCGGAAAAAGCACGTCTACGACGCCGACATCGTTGCGCTGGTCGATGACGAGGCCGGCTCGGTCGACGATCGCATCAAGCTGGTCGACATGGAGGTGGTCTCCAAGACCGGCGGCGTGCACCGCTGCACCATGAAGGTCACCATCGATGGCCAGCCGGTCGAAGCGACCTATGACGGCACCGGCTCGGTCGATGCCATCTTCAACGCCATCAAGCAGCTGGTCGGCCGCGACCCGCACCTGGTGCTCTACGCCGTGGACGGAGTCACCGGCGGCACCGACGCGCAGGCGAGCGCGCATGTCCGGCTCGAAATGGGCGGCCGCATCGTCTCGGGCAACGCCGCGGAGCCCGATACGCTGGTCGCCTCGGCCCGCGCCTATCTCAACGCCTACAACCGCCTGCTCATCGAGCGCGGCGCGGCCGCCCAGGGAGCCCTCGCGGGTTAGAGTCAGATGGATCTGGGACTTGCTGGCCGCAAGGCCATCGTCTGCGCCTCCAGCCGCGGCCTTGGCCGCGGCTGTGCCACCGCGCTCGCCGCCGAGGGCGTGGAGGTCGTGATCAACGGGCTCGATGCCGCGCGCCTCGAGCGGGCTGCGGAGGAGATCCGTCGCGCCACCGGCGCCAGGATCATCCCGGTGGCGGCGGACGTCTCCACCCACGAGGGCCAGGAGGCGCTGCTCGCCGCCTGCCCGGAGCCGGACATCCTCGTCAACAACAACGGCGGCCCCCCCTTCCGCGATTTTCGCGAGCTCGACCGCGAGAAGATGATCGCTGGCGTCGTCGGCAACATGGTGACGCCGATCGAGCTCATTCAGCGGGTCATCGACGGCATGGCCGCGCGCAAGTTCGGCCGCATCGTCAACATCACCTCCAGTTCGGTGAAGGCACCGATCGGCGGGCTCGATCTTTCCTCTGGCGCCCGCGCCGGCCTCACCGCCTTCCTCAAGGGCGTTGCACAGTCGGTGGCAGCCAGCAACGTCACCATCAACAACATCCTGCCGGGCTCCTTCGACACGGACCGTCTGCGTCCGGGTCACCAGCGGCAGGCCGAGCAGCGGGGCGTCGACATCTCGGTCATCCGCGACGAGGTCACCGCCAGGATCCCCGCCAAACGCTTCGGCACGCCCGAGGAGTTCGGCGCCGCATGCGCGTTCCTCTGCTCCGCTCAGGCCGGCTACATCACGGGACAGAACCTGCTCATCGACGGCGGCAACTTCCCAGGCGCGTTCTGACCTCCATGCGTCCCATCGCCCCCAACACCTTCAAACGGCGCCTCGCCGAGCGCGTGCCGCAGCTCGGCTACTGGCTCGCGCTCAACAGCCTCGCCGCCACGGAGATCGCCGCCGGCGCCGGCTTCGACTGGGTGCTGCTCGACATGGAGCACTCGACGCTCTCGGTCGAGACGGTCGAGCGGCACCTCCTCGCCGCCCGCCATGGCGGCGATGCCGAGTTCGTCGTCCGGGTGCCCAACGTCGACCCGGTGATCGTCAAGCGCCTGCTCGATACCGGGGTGCGCAGCTTCATGTTCCCCTACGTGCAGACGGTCGAGGATGCGCGGCTGGCCGTCGCCGCGACGCGCTACCCGCCGGCCGGCATCCGCGGCTATTCCGGCGCCAACCGCGCCAACCGCTACGGCGCCGACGTTTCCTATCCGACCAGAGCCGCCGACGAGGTCGCGGTGATCCTCCAGGTCGAGACGCCGCAGGCGCTTGCGAACATCCCCGCCTATGGCGCCATCGACGGCGTCGACGGCATCTTCGTCGGCCCCAACGACCTCGCCGCCAGCATTGGCCTCCTCGGACAGTCCGGCCATCCCGACGTCCGGCAGCTGGTCGATGAGGCCGGCAGGGCGATCCTCGCCACCGGCAAGGCCGCCGGCATGCTCGACTTCAACGCTGGCACGGCCCGCCCGCTGATCGAGGGCGATTTCGGCTTCGTGGCGGTGGGCAGCGATCTGAGCACATTAGTGCGAGGTACAAAGCAGCTTCTTGGCGAGTTCGGGCGTTAAGCGGCGCCCACCCCTGAGGAAAATCAAGAAGTGACCCTCGAACTCCGCGCCGTCACGACCGACGAAGAATGGGCGGCGATGCACGACATCCGCCGCCGCGTTCTGTTCGCCCCCGGGCGTTTGAATCGCGACATCGTCTACGACGAAAACCATCCCGACGACCGCGCGGAGGGCCACGTTCCGCACATCCTGATGCTCGACGAAAAGCCGATCGGAATCGCGCGGCTCGACATGAAGGGGGACTATGCCGTCGTCCGCCTCGTCGCCGTCGAACCCGACCGCCAAGGGCAGGGTTTTGGCAGCCTCATGGACAAGATGCTGACCGAAAAGGCCTGGGAACTCGGGGTCAAGCAGCTCCGCGTCAACGCCGCCCCCGACGCCGTCGGCTTCTACGAAAAATCCGGCTGGCGCCGGGAAAGCTGGGACCCTGAAGAACTACAGGGCATCGCCAGCGGGGCGGTGCAGATGGTGAAGGATCTCTAGCCAGCCATCGCCGCGTCGTGCAGTGCGTGCGGCAGTTCCTCGGCCAGCACATCCAGCTCCGCTGGCAGGCCGACACTGACGCGGATGCAGCGGTCGAGACCCGGTGCCATGGGTTTGCGCACAAACACTCCACGCG
>DATCRS010000130.1:0-37718 GCA_036568845.1 Devosia sp.
TCGCCTTCTCCCCTTGAGGGAGAAGGTGCCCGAAGGGCGGATGAGGGGTTGGTTCAGCGCGCAAGGAGGCCGAGATTCGGGGGGCGATTGAGACAACCCCTCATCCGTCTCGGCCTTCGGCCGATCCACCTTCTCCCTCAAGGGGAGAAGGAAGACCGGTGCCGACTTCCCCATTTGCGATAGCCCTGCCCCCTGGGGGGAGGGCAAGCAAAGCTAGGGGCGCAAGCGCCGTAGCGGCGCTAGGGTCCTCCGGACCTAAGCTGCGCTACCGCCCACAAGGGGAGGGAGGACGACAAATCAGTCCGTCGCCCCCGAAATCGGCGGGACATACGCAACGTCGAGGTCCCAGGGGAAGAAGATCCAGGTGTCCTGGGAAACTTCGGTGATGAAGGTGTCGACCATCTCGCGGCCCTTGGGCTTGGCGTAGACGGTGGCGAAATGCGCGCCGGGTAGCATGTCGCGAACCACCCGGGCGGTCTTGCCGGTGTCCACGAGGTCATCGACGATCAGGATCTTGCCCCCATTCTTGGCCTTGGCCAGCAGCTCGTCGGTGATCGGCTTCAAGACCTGGATGCCGCCCTGGTTCTGGTGGTCGTAGCTCTTGACCGCCACGCATTCGACCACCCGGATGTTGAGCTCGCGCGCGACGATCGCCGCCGGCACGAGGCCGCCGCGGGTGATGGCCACGAGCGCATCGAACGGGCCGTTGGCCTGCAGCCGCCACGCCAACGCCCGGCTGTCGCGATGGAACTGGTCCCAGGTGACGGGGAAGGATTTCTGCGAAGTCTGGGTCACTTTGTGGTCTCCTTGCCGCGCCAGGGGGCGCGGCCGGTCAATAGGGATCTTCGGGCGGCGGCAGGCCGGCGGATGCGTGGGCAGCGGCGACCATCTCGCGCACCTCCGTGGCGGCGGCCGCCAGCCGCTCCTCGTCGGCGGAGCGGAGGACGAGCTCGGTCATCACAAAACTCTGGCCCATCTGCGGATAGCTCCCCATCTTCACTTCGGGGAACTGCTCCTGCAGCCGGCCGAACGGCCCGCCAATCGTGCCCTCGCCGACGCCGCAGCGGATGGTGACGGACTTGACCTTCTTGCCGCCCTGAAGGGTCGGCGCGATGGACTCGAGCATGGCCTTCATGATCACCGGCACACCGGCCATGACATGCACATTGCCGATCCTGAAGCCAGGTGCGGCGCTGACGGAGTTGACGATCAGCGACGCGCCTTCCGGGATACGGGCCATGCGCAGCCGGGCCTCGTTGACCTCGGTACCCGTCGACTTCCAGCGCGATTCCAGCATGGCGCGGGCTTCGGCATTGATCGGCAGCGCCACGCCAAACGCCTCGGCCACCGCATCGGCGGTGATGTCGTCATGGGTGGGACCGATGCCGCCGGTGGTGAAGACATAGGTGTAGCGCGCGCGCAACGCGTTCACGGCCTCGACGATGGCAGCCTTCACATCGGAGACGACGCGGACCTCGGTAAGCTCGATGCCGAGATCCGTGCAGAACTCGGCTGTCGCGGCGATGTTCACGTCCTTGGTACGGCCCGAGAGGATTTCGTCGCCGATGACGATCAGACCGGCAGTGATGGGCTCTGGGGACGGCATGGACATCCGCTGGGTTCGGAAAGGTCAATGCAATGCCCGCAGCCGCCCGAAACGTCAAGCAAACCGGGCTGTTTGCCACAGCTCCCTTCCCTTGGGCGGCGGCGCACACTATTTTGGCTGCCGAACGATCGGAGAGCCAATGATCACCTATGTCGATGCCGAGACCAAGCACCGCCGCACCACGGGGGTGATCCCCATCCATGGCGAGGCGGGGTTCGCCGGCATGCGCAAAGCCGGCCGGCTGACGGCCGAGGCGTTGGACCTGCTGGTCGAGCATGTACAGCCTGGCGTAACGACCGCAGCACTCGATCGGCTGGCCTATGAATTCGCCCGCGACCACGGCGCCATTCCGGCAACGCTCTTCTACAAGGGCTATCGGCACTCGATCTGCACCTCGATCAACCACGTCGTCTGCCACGGCATCCCCGAGGAGCGGCCGCTGCGCGAGGGCGACATCGTCAACATTGACCTCACATTGATCGTCGACGGCTGGTACGGCGACTCCTCGCGCATGTACCCGGTGGGTGAGATTTCGCGGAAAGCCGAGCGGCTGATCGAGGTGACTTACGAGAGCCTCGCTGCCGGCATCGCCGCGGCCAAGCCCGGCAACACCACCGGCGACATCGGTGCGGCGATCCAGCAGCACGCCGAGGCCGAGCGGACCAGCGTGGTGCGCGACTTTGTCGGCCATGGCGTCGGCCAGCTCTTTCACGACGAGCCCAACATCATGCATTTCGGCGTCCCCGGCACCGGCGTGCCGCTGAAGCCCGGGATGATCTTCACCATCGAGCCGATGATCAATCTCGGCCGCCCGCACGTGAAGATTCTCTCGGACGGATGGACCGCGGTCACCCGCGACCGCACGCTGTCGGCACAGTGCGAGCACTCGATCGGCATCACCGAGGCCGGCTGCGAGATCTTCACCCTCTCCCCGCGCGGCCTCTTCAACCCGCTCGACGCCCGCCGCTCCGCCTGATCCACAGCTTGCGTGTTGGCGGGGCTCGACCGGGCTACGTAGATATGCTAGGAACAAAGCATGAACTCGCTTGCGCCCGGCTTCAGCGAATCCACCTTCAGCCATCGCGATGGCCATCGCGAACGGGCGCGGCAGCGGTTCCTCCGCCTAGGCGGCGAGGCGCTCGAGGATTATGAGCTGCTCGAGCTGCTGCTCCACATCCTGCTGCCGCGGCGCGACACCAAGGAGTTGGCCAAGCTGTTGCTGGCCCGGTTCGGCAGCTTTTCCGGCGTGCTCGCCGCACCGCCCGCGCGGCTTCGCGAAATAAAGGGGCTCGGCGAGACGTCGCTCGCCAACCTCAAGCTGATGCAGGCGGTGGCGCAGCGCTATGCCCGCGACCAGGTGCAACGTGACCAAACGATCCTCAACTCATGGACATCGCTGATCGACTATTGCCGTTCGGCCATGGCCTATGAGGAGGTCGAGCAGTTCCGCATCCTCTTTCTCGACAAGCGTAACCGGCTGATTGCCGACGAGGTGCAGCAGACCGGTACCGTCGATCATACGCCGGTCTATCCGCGTGAGGTGATCAAGCGGGCGCTGGAGCATGGTGCGACGGCGCTCATCCTCGTGCACAATCACCCGTCCGGCGACCCCAGCCCGTCGGCAGCCGACGTGCAGATGACCCGCCAAATCAACGACATCGCCAAGCCGCTGGGCATCGCCGTGCACGACCACGTCATCATCGGCAAGAACGGCCACGCCTCGATGAAAGGGCTGAGGTTGCTTTAGGCGGAGGGGTCCTCCGCCTTGACCCGCTGCAACCGTGCGCGGAGGGATTTGGCCAGCTTCAGCAGCCGCTCGTCTTCCTTGATGCGCTTGCGCGAGATCTGCCAGAGGCGGTGAAGACCGGCGGCGAGTCGGCCTTGCGGGGTGAGCGCGACATAGTGGTGGCGCACTGCAATCTGGACGTTGCACCAGTGCCGCTTCTCGTCGGTGAAGCCGGCGCCCATGTCGAAAACGCGGTAACCGGCGTCGAAGACGGTCTGCATGACCCGCAGCAGGCATTGCTTGCCGGGCGAACCGGTTTGGATCGCCGGATCGTCGCTCATCGACGAGATGAGGCAGAAGAGCCGGTCGCCCTGGGCGATGTTGTAGCGCACGGCGACGATCTCACCATTGAGGCGGAGGACGTGCAGGCGCACATCGACCGCAGAACCCGGCGCGACGGTCGCGTCGTAGAAGGCGCGGACGTCGCAGGCGAAGGGATCGGCGACCCCCATGGTGCGGAAGCGGGCAGCCCGCTGGCGGAACATGAGATCGAGAACGGCGGCCGCCTCCGGGCCGGCCGAGATTTCCTCGAAGCCGACGTCGCCTAAGGCCTCCAGACGCTCGCCTTGCTGACGGTCGTGCTTGCGGCGCGATTTAGACCGCTGCGTGGTATTGGCCTCCTCCCAGCTGGCGAACTGGGCGCGATAGAGCGTGTCGGCGACGAGAGGGATCCCCAGCTCGGCGAAGATGTCGACGCCGTCTACCAGTACCTCAGGCATGGACTTGAGATAGACCACATCGACGCCCTGCACCTTGGCCAGCATGTCGGACCAGAGCGCGCGGCGCGCCTCGGCCGACAGAGCGGCAAGGCGGGCGCGGTCGACCAGCGGGGCGTTGCACCCCACATGCGCGCCGGGGAACCAGGCGAGTTGGCGCACGCCCCTCACCCGCTTCCGATGCAGCGCCAGCAGCGCCACTGGCGTGCCGGCGAGCTCCGCCACGACATACACTTGGTCGACTTCCGGGATGGACTGGGTTCGCGTCCAAAGTCGGATGAACTCAAAGCTCTGGCCGGGAGATTCGACGCCTTGGCCCTCCAAGTGGCGCCAGGCCGATTCCACCTCTTCGAGGTGGTGGGCGAGGCGCACGGATACACCTGCGCTGGCTGCGGTTCGAGCCGGTCCGGCCACCTGGTCGTGCAACTTGGGCAACGTGGCGCTTTCGGCCATGACACATCCTCTCCCCAACGAAGACGCCGCCATCCTCCTCCCCGGGGATGAACGGCCCGTTGACGATGCCGTGATCGGCGCCGGAAAGGGAAGGTTTCGGTCGTGAAGGTTAATGCCTAGCCGATGGCCTGCAGGATCGGGAAAGTGTCCTGAAACCAGTAGGCGATGCGGGTGAACTGGCCCGTGAGGAAGAGTAGACCCGTCAGCACCAGCAGCACGCCCATCGCCTTCTCGACCGTACCCAGGTGGTTCCGGAAGCTGGAAAAGAAGGTGAGGAACGGCCCGATGGCAATCCCCGCAAGGAGGAACGGCACGCCGAGGCCGAGCGAATAGACGCCGAGCAGCGCCGCGCCTTCGTAGGCCGTCTCCTGCGAGGCGGCGACCGAGAGGATTGCAGCGAGAACCGGACCGATGCAGGGCGTCCAGCCAACAGCGAAGGCAAGGCCGAGCAGAAAGCCGCCGACCGGCCCGCTGGCCGCCCCCGGTCCCTGGTGCCGCAACTGCCTGTCGAGCAAACCAATGCGGAAAAAGCCCAGGAAATGGAAGCCCATGGCGATGATGAACAGACCGGCAATCGGCGTGATCACCGGCAGCGCGCTGCGGAAGGCCTGGCCGAAGGCGGTCGCCGTAGCGCCGAAGGTGATGAAGACGAGCGAAAAGCCGAGAATGAAGAAGAGAGAGGTGAAGACGCTCTTCTGCCAGACCACGCCCGCTGTCGCGCCGTCGGCACGCAACTGGTCGAAGCTCGAGCCGCTCATATAGGTGAGATAAGGCGGCACAAGCGGCAGCACGCAGGGGCTGAGAAAGCTCAACACCCCTGCCCCGAACACGGCGAGAAACGAGAAACCGAACACGTGCGTCTCCAAGCTGGCCGTCTTCTTAGCGTGTCAGTCCGGCAAGGCAATGCGGCAGATCAAACTCTCGCTTCCTTGTGAAGGTGCGGGTCGCGTGCTAGTGCGACGCCATCCCTCTTGCCCGTACGGAGCGCCGCGATGGCCGGTCAGCCGATCAGGGTTGCGCCTTCGATTCTCTCGGCCGATTTCACCCGGTTGGGTGACGAGATCCGCGCCATCGATGCGGCAGGCGCCGACTACATCCATGTCGACGTGATGGACGGGCACTTCGTGCCCAACATCTCATTTGGACCGGTAGCGGTCGCAGCGGCGCGCAAGGTGACGACCAAGGTGATCGACGTGCACCTGATGATTACACCGGCCGATCCCTACGTCGCGGCGTTCGCCAAGGCGGGCGCTGACATCATCACCGTGCATGCGGAGGCGGGCCCGCACCTGCACCGTTCGCTGCAGGCGATCCGCGCCGAGGGCAAGCGGGCCGGAGTGGCGATAAATCCGGCAACGCCGCTGAGCGCCGTAGAACATGTTATCTCAGAGATCGACCTGCTGCTGGTGATGAGCGTCAATCCCGGTTTCGGCGGCCAGAGCTTTATCGAAGAGAGCTACGTCAAGCTCCGGCAGGCCCGCGATCTCGTAGCCGGACGTCCCATCGACATCGAAGTGGATGGCGGTGTTTCGCGCGAGAACGCGGGAAGACTGGCCGCGGCCGGTGCCAACGTCTTCGTCGCCGGCACATCGGTCTTCGCTGGCAACGACCCCAAAACCTATCCGGAGCGCATCAAGGCGATCCGCGACGGCGCCACGACGATCCACGTCTGACGCCGGATTCCGTTTCTCAAGACTCGAGCCTAAACCGATGATTCCGCGCTACTCCCGCCCTGAAATGGTCGCCGTCTGGTCGCCTGAGACGCGCTTCTCGATCTGGTTTGAGATCGAAGCGCACGCGACCAGCAAGCTCGCCGATCTCGGCGTGGTGCCGCGAGAGGCGGCTCACAAGATCTGGGAGGTGATGACGGCCCGCAAAGCCGGCGGCAGTCACTACAACTTTGACGTCGACCGCATCGACGAGATCGAGCGGACGACCAAGCACGACGTCATCGCCTTTCTGACCCACGTCTCGGAGATCGTCGGGCCGGAGGCGCGCTTCCTGCACCAGGGCATGACCTCGTCGGACGTGTTGGACACTTGTCTGGCGGTGCAGCTCGCCCGCGCGTCCGACATCCTGCTCGCCGATATCGACCGGCTGCTGGCAGCACTGGCCAAGCGGGCCAAGGAGCACAAGTACACCATCACCATCGGCCGCAGCCACGGCATCCATGCCGAGCCTACGACGTTCGGGATCAAGCTTGCCGAAGCCTATGCCGAGTTTTCCCGCGGACGCGCGCGGCTGGTGAACGCCCGTGCTGAAATCGCAACCTGCGCCATTTCCGGCGCCATCGGCACCTTTGCCAATATCGATCCGGCGGTGGAGGCGTATGTAGCCGAGAAGCTGGGGCTGGTGCCCGAGCCGGTCTCGACCCAGGTGATCCCGCGCGATCGTCACGCCATGTTCTTTGCGACGCTGGGCGTGATTGCGAGCTCGATCGAACGGCTCGCGACGGAAATCCGGCATCTGCAGCGCACCGAAGTCCTGGAGGCGGAGGAATTCTTCTCGCCCGGCCAGAAGGGCTCGTCTGCCATGCCGCACAAGCGCAACCCCGTGCTCTCGGAAAACCTCACCGGCCTCGCGCGCCTCGTCCGCGGCATGGTGACGCCGGCGCTCGAGAACGTAGCGCTCTGGCATGAGCGGGACATCTCGCACTCGTCGGTCGAGCGCATGATCGGCCCTGATGCGACGGTGACGCTGGATTTCGCGCTCAACCGGCTGGTCGGGCTGATCGAGAACCTCCTCGTCTATCCCGAGAACATGAAGCGCAACCTCGACCTGTTGGGCGGATTGCACAATTCCCAACGCGTGCTCCTGGCGCTGACCCAGGCCGGTATGAGCCGCGAGGACTCTTATGCCGCCGTGCAGCGCAACGCCATGAAGGTGTGGGAAGCCCGCGGTGACCGGAGCGGGCTGTTCGCCGCGAACCTCAAGGCCGACCCCGACGTTTCTTCCAAACTCAGCGCCGCCGAGATCGACGCCATGTTCGACGATTTCTATCATCTGAAGCATGTCGACGCGATCTTCGAACGTGTTTTCGGCCCGGCACCATGAACGGGATCGTCTACGCCCGGGAGCAGGATCTGCCGGTCGACGACTATGTCGACGTGGTTGGCCACTCCGCCCTCGGTCCGACCCGGCCTATCGCGGATGGGGAGCGCGTCGCGGCCATGCTGGCCGGAACGAGCCTCGTCGTCTCGGCGAGGAGCGACGGGCGTTGCGTGGGCATCGCTCGTTGCCTCGCCGATTTCGCTTGGGTCGCTTACTGCGCCGATCTCGCTGTTCATGAGGACTTCCAGGGCCGCGGCATCGGTGAGGGGTTGCTACGCAAGTGCCGAGAGATTCTGGGCGATGGTGTGGGCATGGCACTGATTTCTGTGCCATCAGCCGTACCCTTCTACGAGAAAATGGGCGAGCGCATCGGCCTCAAGCCGCAAGGCGACACCTTCTGGTTGCCGAGGACGCGCGGGGTATGAAGATTTCCGAGGCCGATATCCTGATCCTGCCTGGGCTCGGCAACTCGGGCGAAGGCCACTGGCAACGCCGTTGGGCCGAGCGCTTCTCGACCGGCCGTGTAGTCGAGCAGGACGAGTGGGACCATCCGGTGCTCGCCGACTGGGTGGCGCGGCTACATCAGGAGATCATGCTGGCGACCCGGCCGGTGGTGCTGATCGCTCATTCGCTGGCGGTCCCGCTGGTAGCGCACGCCGCCCAGAACCTTAAGGACACCAAGGTGCGCGGCGCCTTCCTGGTCTCGCCCCCCGACCTCGAGGATGCAGAACTGGTGGCCGAGTTGCCGCATCAGGTGCGGACGTTCCGCAACGTCCCCCGCGATCCGTTACCCTTTCCCTCTCTGCTGGTCGCCTCGACCAACGACCGCTATGTGAGCGTCGCCCGCGCCGTGGACATGTCCACCGCCTGGGGCTCCGAACTCCACTTTGCCGGGGAAGCCGGGCACATCAACCTCGCCTCAGGCCACGGTCCGTGGCCTGAGGGGTTGCTGATGTTCACCCGGCTGATGCAGCGGTTGCGGGCTTGAGCCTCAGCCTTCGGCAAGGACCTGGTCGCGGGCAGTCTGGACCAGTTCGACCATCTTCTTGCGAATCATGTCGTCGGAGACGGACGCCCCCTTGGCCTTGAGATCGCCGGCGATCTTGCGGAACACGTCTTCGTCGCCGGCCTCTTCGAAATCGGCGGCCACCACCTCGGCGGCATATTCCTTGGCGTGCTCTTCCGAGAGTCCCATATGCTCAGCGGCCCAGAGCCCGAGCAGCTTGTTTCGACGCGCCTCGGCCTTGAAGCGGAGTTCGGCGTCGTGAGCAAACTTGGCTTCCTGGCCCTTCTTGCGATCGTCAAATCCCGACATTTCTCGTCTCCGCGCCTCAACGTTGTCCAGAGCGCCCCAAGCGCCTGCGATTGCTTGGACATATGCCGAGCGGGGGGCCAAATCAACGCCTCGCCGCGCGGCATTTGGTCAGCGCCTGTTAACGGCCGGACCGGGCTTTGGATGCAGCCGAGGACGAATTCTGCGAGCCTGCCGAGGTTTAGGCAAAGAGGACGACGCATCCGGCGAAAAAACTTGCTTTCGCCTCGTGTTCTGGCGCATGAACGCGCCAAATCTACCACTTTCCCAGTCACTATACGGCAGATCGCATATGAACCGTCGGCGGAAGATCTATGACGGCAAGGCCAAGACCCTCTACGAGGGCCCCGAGCCGGGCACGCTGATCCAGTACTTCAAGGACGACGCTACGGCCGGCAACGGCGCCCGCCACGAGGTCATCGATGGCAAGGGGGTTCTCAATAACCGCATCTCGGAATTCATCTTCACCAAACTCAATGGGCTTGGGATCCCGACCCACTTTATCCGCCGCGTGAACATGCGCGAGCAGCTGATCAAGGAAGTGGAGATCATCCCGCTCGAGATCATCGTCCGCAACGTCGCGGCCGGTTCGCTGGTGAAGCGGCTCGGTCTGGAGCCCGGCACGCAGTTGCCGCGCTCGATCATCGAGTTCTGCTACAAGGACGATGCGCTCGGCGATCCGATGGTTTCCGAAGAGCACATCACCGCCTTCGGCTGGGCCACGCCGCAGGAACTGGACGACATCATGTCGCTGGCTATCCGGGTCAATGACTTCCTCACTGGGCTTTTCATGGGCGTCGGCATCCAGCTCGTCGATTTCAAGATCGAATGCGGCCGGCTTTATGAGAACGACCTGATGCGGATCGTGCTCGCCGACGAGATTTCGCCAGACAACTGCCGGCTGTGGGATATCAAGACCCGCAACAAGCTCGACAAGGACCGCTTCCGCGAGAACCTCGGCGGCCTCGTTGACGCCTATCGCGAGGTGGCGCAGCGGCTCGGCATCCTCGCCGAAACCGACAACGCGTTGACCACCGGTCCGCGACTCGTGCAGTGAACCACGACGCGGCCCATCAGGCCGCGTTCACTTCCCGGAGCAGTTGAGCCCATGCGCGCCCGCGTCACTGTCACCCTCAAGGCCGGCGTCCTCGATCCACAGGGCCAGGCAATCCAGGGTTCACTGAAAAGCCTGGGTTTTGCCGGCGTCGGCGCCGTCCGCCAGGGCAAGGTGTTCGACCTCGTGCTCGAAGGCACAGATGCGGCCAAGGCAGAGGCCGACCTCAAGGGCATGTGCGAGAAACTGCTCGCCAATACGGTGATCGAGAACTACGCCATCGAGGTCATCGGTTGAGGCCCCTCGCCGCCACCTGACTCAGATTTGCAACAGCGCCACCTTCATTCATGCGACATGCGCGAATGGCCCTTGGCGAAGCAGGTTGCATAAAACTACACGATGGAAATTACGCGTTAAGAAACCGAGTCTATCTTGACCGGCGCGCTGCGTAATCGCGCTTTGTCAGTAAAGCCTGTGTCATGCTGAAGACGTTTTCGCTCTCCGTCGCCTTCTTTCTCGCGCTCGGCCTCCTGTTCGCCGCCTATGCCTCCGTGCCGCTCTAGGCGGCCGCACGAATCCCCATCAAAGTGTTGCGTGCCCATGGGCGCTGCCGTCTGGCGGCGCCCATGGGCATGCCTATTGGTTTCGCCGGAGAATTGCCGGTTAACCAGACGCATTCAGCCTTCGTTCAGCCGATCGGGTGCATTGCTCATATGCGCGCTCAGGCAATTGCCGCGGGGCGCGAACCACTCTACCGCAATGCCCACCACGCCGCCATATGCGGCCCGACGATCTGAAACCGACCAAAAATGATCAAGACCTTCTCCCTCTCCGCCCTTTTCTTCCTCTCTCTCGGTCTCCTGATCGTCAACGCGGCGCAGCTGCCCGTCGCCTGAGGTTCCGCGCCGGCCGCAACGCACGCTGCCGAATGAATAAAACCTTAGCTATTAAGCACTTCGCTTAAGCTTATCTTCCGCATTCGCGAGCGTTAATGCCGCCTCGGTTGTATGAGGCAGCATGCAACCTGGAGTGTGCGGCAATGGCAGGTAAAGCGGACCGTATGTCCTGGGTCGATACGGCCAAGGGCATCTCGATCATCCTCGTGGTGATGATGCATTCGGCCTACGGCGTCGGCGAGGAAACCGGCCAGGCCGGCATCCTGCACTGGATCATCGGCTGGGCGACGCCGTTCCGCATGCCGGAATTCTTCCTGATCTCGGGACTGTTTCTGTCGCAGGTGATCGCCCGCGACTGGCTGCGGTATTCCGACCGCCGCATCGTCCATTACCTCTATTTCTACGCCCTCTGGGCCGTGATCCAGATCGTATTCAAGGTCGGTATCGGCACCGGCGACCCACTGAACGCACTGCAGCAGATCGCACTGGCGGTGGTCGACCCTTATGGCGTGCTGTGGTTCATCTACATGCTGGCGGTGTTCAGCCTGATGACCAAGGTGCTCTGGGACCTCCGCGTCAACAACTGGGTGGTGCTCGGCATCGCGGCCGTGCTGCAGATTGCGCCGATCGCCCACACCGGTAGCTATATCGTCGACCAGTTCGCCGAGTACTTCGTCTACTTCTTCGCCGGCTATGCCCTGGCGCCGTGGATCTTCAAAGCTGTGGGCTGGGCCTCAGACCGGGCGGCACTGGCGATTGGGCTGCTCGCCGTCTACGCGCTGGGCAACGGTGTGCTGGTTTTCACCGGTGGCTTTGAGATGCAGCCGGTGCATGCACAGATGGGCTTTGCAGGATTGCCGGTGCTGCATCTGGCGCTGGCGCTGATCGGTTCGCTGGCGCTCTGCGTCACGGCGGCTCTGCTCTCCAAGCTCAACTTCATGGACTGGCTGCGGTGGCTGGGCGCCCATTCGATCGTCGTCTATCTCAGCTTCTCGATCCCGATGGCGCTGACCCGCGTGGTGATGCTGAAAGTCGGCATCATCGAAGACACCAGCATTCTTTCGATCATCGTAATGGCGTCAGCGCTGATCTCGCCGCTGGTCCTCTACTGGCTGATCCAGAAGTCCGGCCGGGGCAAGTTCCTCTTCGAGCGGCCCGCTTGGGCTCACCTGCCCGGCACGCCCGGCAGCCGCGGCTACGTGGCCAAGCCTGCGGTGGCACCGGCCGAATAATGCTCTGGGGGCGGGCACAGGACCCCGCCCCTTGCTTTTGCCATGAAGACTCAGCAGAAGGTCGGCCATCTGTCCTCGCAAGGATTGCCGATGAAAGCCGCTGTCGTCGTCTTCCCCGGGTTGAATCGTGACCGCGACATGATCGCGGCGCTGACCAGTATTGGCGGCGTCGCCCCAGCCGTGGTCTGGCACAAGGATGCCGAGATTCCCGATGTCGATCTCATCGTCATCCCGGGCGGCTTCTCCTACGGCGACTACCTCCGTTGCGGCGCCATCGCCGCGCGTTCGCCGGTGATGGAGACGGTCCGTGACCGGGCAGCCAAGGGCGCCAAGGTGCTCGGCGTCTGCAACGGCTTCCAGATCCTGGTCGAGGCAGGCCTGCTTCCCGGTGCGCTGATGCGCAACACGTCGCTGAAGTTCGTCTGCCGGGAGGTGAAGCTCGAGGTGGTCAACGCCGAGACGGATTTCACTCGCGGTTACGCCATGGGCCAGGTCATTCGCTGCCCGGTGGCGCATCACGACGGCAACTACTTCGCCGATGCGGAGACACTGGCGGCAATCGAAGGCAACGGCCAGGTGGCGTTCCGCTACGCCGACGGCACCAACCCGAATGGATCGATCAACGACATCGCCGGCGTGCTGAACGCCGAAAAAAACGTGCTGGGGCTGATGCCGCACCCCGAGAACCTGATCGAATCGGCACATGGCGGAACCGACGGACGGGCGCTCTTCTCGGCGCTGCTCGCCGCCTGATAGGGTCATAGCTGCTGACTTGATCGCCCGGAAAACCGGGGCGTAAACTGTGCCAGGTGCGGCGCGGCGAAGCCTCGGAGGGCGACATGCGTTTGCTGCCGAATGCTCTGAGCATGGTGTGGGGCGGCGTAGCGGCCGTCTTTCTTGTTTTCATGGCCCTGCCCGCCGCCGCCCAGGGTCCCTATTACGAGCTCGTGGAGACCTTCATCGAGCCCAATAACGAGGCGGGTTGGACGGTCAGCGACGGCCACATCTCCAACGACGGCGGCACCTACAGTGCGGAATATTCCTGGTCGCCACCACCGCGCACCAGCGACAGCGCCGGCTTCGACGTCACCCTCAATATCGAGGGCAAAGCGAAGCCGAACCGCATCTATGCCGGGACCGGTATCAGCAGCCCCGGCGGCGGCTTCACCTTCGACAAGGACCCGGCGGGCGCCGATGTGTCGGTTCCGGATGCTGCGCCAGGCGGCTCCGAGAGCCGCTCGAATTCAGTTTCTGTCCACGTGACCCCATCGCCCTACTACGGCGAGGGTTCGACCATCGAACTCAGAATCGGCGCGTACTACAAGTACGGCGTCATCTATCGCTATCGCGTCTCGGACACGCCGATCTCCGGCGGGGGAGACGACGGCATGCGCTTGCACGAAGGTCCGCTGATGGTGACGGTGGACTGCCCCACCGACATCGTCATCGGGCAACTGCCCAGCCTCAACTGCCACCTGTTGATCAGTGGCTTCCGCCGCAACACTGCCGATCCGGTGGAAGTGGTCGTGCCCGAGATGCTCGACCAGTTCGGCAACCACGCCAATGGCATCCAGGTTGTCGATCTCGACGGCGCCCAAGACGTCTTCAATTGGGGCTCGACCTATAGCTGGGGCTTTTTCGTCTATGCCTGCCGGGCTCCCAATATCGGGGCCAACTGCTACGACAACGTGGCGACCCCCGGCCCGGCCACGATTCCAGTGGTCGTGCAGCAGAAGGGGCTGAAGCCCGTGCGATTTATGCTGACCTTTAACGTCATCGCCAAGGGGGGACAGATCGGCGAGCGCGGACCGGAAGTCCGCATCGGCAACCGCTGGATTGCCAGCACCTTCATCAACATCGAATCCGGCGCGCCGAGCGGCACAACAATCCTCCTCGACTGGCTGAGCGCCCGCTGGACGCTCGATCCGGTCGAGAATGGCCGCTACGTCCGCATCCACAGTGTCTGGAAGGAGGACGAATACCTCCATATCGAGAACGGCGCGCTCGAATCCGGCTCCATCCAGCCCGAATGGACCTCGGCAATGTGGGAGGTGGAACAGCGCAACGGCTACGTTCGCTTCCGCAATGCCTGGCAACCGGAAAACTACCTCCACATGGAGAGCGGCTACCTCGAGAGCGGCCCTATCGGCGACGACTGGCTGAGCGCGGACTGGTGGCTGTTGCAATAGGCGAGGAAATTTGATCGCGTCGCCTGGTGGCGGGGCCGCGGTGCCCGGCTTATTGTGCGGGCAGTTCAACAGTTTGCCCGATTAGCCAATTGCGAAAGTTCTATGCTGCCCTGGCGCTGCTCGTCGGGCTCACTGGCCTTGTCATCGACGGGTGGATTATCTTCCCCTCGGTCATGAGCATCTCCCCGGGCAATCCGGTCGCCCGCTCGCTGCCCGATGCGCTGGTCTATTTCTGGAGCTACTTCACGCACCTCACCAACTTGGGATTGGTGCTGGTCTATGCTGCCAACCTCAGCAGCTGGCGCTGGCTGAGCTGGTTTCGCCGCCCGCCGACCGAAGCGATGATGGCAGGGTTCATCACGCTAGTGATGATCTTTTACCACTTCATGCTGGCCCCCTACTACCACCTCGAGGGTGCGCTGGGGGTGGCTTCTATCCTGCTCCATTATGTGACGCCGATTGCCTATCTTGTCTGGTGGGTGGCTTTTGCCGAGCATGGCCGGCTGAAGTTCACCGATCTGCCCTGGATGCTGGTGCCGGGCGTCATTTACGTCGCCTGCGTGCTTATCCGTGGCATATGGGCGCGGGAATATCCTTACGATATCCTCGACCCCGGGAAGTCCGGCTATGGCGGAGTGGCCATCGGCGTGTCGGCGATCCTTGTGTCCGTTTCGGCCTTCTGCCTCGTCCTGATCTGGCTCGACGGCCGGTTGGTACGGCGCAAGTCGACCCAGCCGGAAGTGGCTTGACGCTTGTTTGTGACAGTCCGCCGCGCCTAAATCCGTTTGAGGTGTGTCGGCGTGAGTGGTCCGCATGGGGTATTCCTGGTCGCAGCAGGATGAAACGGTCGGGGCCGGGTTCAAGCGCATCGCCACCGAGCAGATTGCCAAAGCCGTCCACAACGCCGATGCGGTGAACGATCCGCCCGCCCGCCGCATCCATGCGGCACGGCGGCACTGCAAGCGCCTGCGGGGCCTGTTCCGCCTTGTGCGGAGTGACTTTCCGGACTATCGGCCTGCGAATGCGGCGGTACGTGACGCGGCAGCAATCCTCTCGACAGTGCGCGACGCAACAGTGCTACGCCAAACGCTGGAGCGGCTCTACAGCTGGACCGGCTATCCCTTGGCCAAAGCCCATCGCCACGAGACCGACCACGCCGAACTGGAAGCTGCAGCGCTGATGAGCTTCCGCCGCCGGATGGCAATGCTGCTCGGCGAAGCAGAGGGATGGACCATCAAGAAGATCGACGTTTCGACGCTGGGAAGGGGCTACGAGCGCTGCTACGGCCGTGCTGTAAAGACAGCGGAACGCTGCCGCGACAAGCCAACTGACGACCTCTTCCATGATTGGCGGAAGCTGGTGAAGTACCATTCCTTTCACCTGATCCTGCTCAAGTCATGCCTTGGCGAGGGCGTGCGGGAGGAGATTGAGAAGGTCGAGCACCTGGCCGGACTCCTCGGCCGTCACCATGACCTGGCAGTGCTGCGTCACGTCGTCCGGACCGAGCCCGAAAAGCTCGGAGGGGAGCTCGACACCGCCTTTGTCGATGCGCATGCCGCGCTGCTGCAAGACCACCTCGGGGCTCGCGCCTTCGTGCTCTCGGGCGAGATCTTCGCCCGACCGCCGCGCATCGCGCGAGGGAGCCTCGAAGCTCGCTGGCACGCATGGTGGCACTCGGCGCCGGTCGAAGAGCCGGCGTGATGGGGCGCGAGATCGAACGAAAGTTCCTGGTGACGAGCGACGGGTGGCGCGTTCTGGAACACTCCGCGGACCTGATCCGGCAGGGCTATCTCTCGACCGGCGGTGGGGTCACAGTGCGGGTTCGGACCGTCAACGATCGCATCGGACTGATCACCATCAAGAGCGGCGGCGCCGCCATCGAGCGGGCCGAGTTCGAATACGAGATTCCGATCGCGGATGCGCGTGAGCTCTTGGTCCGATGCCCGGGGCGTCTGATCGAGAAACGCCGTCACCATCTGGATCTGCCCAATGGCGAGTGGGTGGTGGACGAGTTCGGGGGAGGTCACAGGGGCCTGGTCCTGTTGGAGGTCGAGCTGCCGAGCGCTGCCACGCCGATCGAGCTGCCCGATTGGGTGGGAGCCGAGGTCACCGGTCAGGCCGCATACTACAACTCGGCGCTTGCCGCCCTGCCCGTGGGTGGAGAAATCTGAAACTGACCCGTGCCATCGGGCGCCGCATCGGTTATGGGAGGCCATGTCGCCGGTGAGGAATCGTCCGTGAGCGTTACGAGCTTCGACAACAATGTCGATATCACTTCCAAGATGGTCGCCGACCATGGGCTGAAGCCCGACGAGTACGGCAAGATCCTGCAGCTTATCGGCCGCGTCCCAACCTACACGGAGCTCGGCATCTTCTCGGCCATGTGGAACGAGCATTGCTCGTACAAGAGTTCGAAGAAGTGGCTCCGCACCCTGCCGACCACCGGTCAGCTGGTGATCCAGGGCCCCGGCGAGAATGCGGGCGTCGTCGATATCGGCGACGGCCAGGCCATCGTTTTCAAGATGGAGTCGCACAACCACCCTAGCTACATCGAGCCTTACCAGGGCGCGGCGACCGGCGTCGGCGGCATCCTGCGCGACGTCTTCACCATGGGCGCACGGCCAGTGGCTGCAATGAACGCGCTGCGCTTCGGCGACCCCAAGCACGAAAAGACCAAGCACCTCGTCGCCGGTGTCGTCGCCGGTGTTGGCGGCTATGGCAACAGTTTTGGCGTGCCGACGGTGGGCGGCGAGGTGGAGTTCGACGAGCGCTACAACGGCAACATCCTGGTCAATGCTTTCGCGGCCGGCCTCGTCGACACCGACAAGATCTTCTATTCAAAGGCTTCGGGGGTCGGCCTGCCGGTGGTCTATCTCGGCGCCAAAACCGGCCGTGACGGCGTCGGCGGCGCCACCATGGCCTCGGCCGAGTTCGGCGACGATATCGACGAGAAGCGCCCGACGGTGCAGGTTGGCGACCCGTTCACCGAAAAGCGGCTGCTCGAAGCCTGTCTCGAGCTGATGGCGACCGGCGCCGTCATCGCCATCCAGGACATGGGTGCGGCGGGCCTCACCTGCTCGGCCGTAGAAATGGGCGCCAAGGGCGATCTCGGCATCGAGCTCAACCTCGACAACGTGCCGGTGCGCGAAGAGGCGATGACGCCTTACGAGATGATGCTTTCGGAGAGCCAGGAGCGCATGCTCATGGTGCTACATCCTGAGAAGGAGGCGGAAGCTCGCGCTGTCTTCGAGAAGTGGGAGCTCGACTTCGCCACCGTCGGCTACACGACGGACGACCTCCGCTTCCGCGTGATGTGGAAGGGTGAGGAAGTCGCGAACCTGCCGATCAAGGATCTTGGCGACGCCGCTCCGGAGTATGACCGGCCGTGGACCGCACCGGTGCCGCCCGAGCCGCTCGCGGCCGACGACATCCCGCAGATGGACATCGCCGACGCCCTGCTCCGCTTGATCGGCGGGCATCAGGGCTCGTCGCGCCGCTGGGTCTACGAGCAGTATGACACGCTGATCCAGGGAAACACCCTACAGCGCCCTGGTGGCGACGCGGGCGTTATCCGGGTCGACGGGCATCCGACCAAGGCGCTCGCCTTCACCTCCGACGTGACGCCGCGCTACTGCGAGGCCGACCCGTTCGAGGGCGGCAAGCAGGCGGTGGCCGAGTGCTGGCGTAATCTCACGGCTACCGGTGCGGACCCGCTGGCGGCCACCGATAATCTCAATTTCGGCAATCCGGAGCGGCCCGAGATCATGGGGCAGTTCGCCGAGGCCGTGCGCGGCATCGGCGAAGCCTGTCGGGCCCTGAGCTTCCCCATCGTCTCGGGCAACGTCTCGCTCTACAACGAGACCAACGGCCGCGGCATCCTGCCGACCCCGACAATCGGCGGCGTCGGCCTCATCCCCGACTGGAGCAAGATGGCCCGTGCCGGCTTTGCCGCCGAAGGCGAGCCGATCCTGCTCTTCGGTGCCCCCGACTGGTGGGGCACGCATCTGGGGCAATCGATCTACCTGCGCGACATCTTTGGCCGCAAGGATGGCCCCCCGCCTCCGGTCGATCTGGCGCATGAGCGTAAGGTCGGCGATCTCGTCCGCATCCTCATCCGCGACGGCCTGGCAACGGCCGTGCACGACCTCTCTGACGGCGGGCTCGCCGTGGGCCTGGCCGAGATGGCGATGGCGTCGGGCATCGGCGCCAAGGTCAACCAACTTGACGGCGGCGATCCGATCCCGCTGTTCTTCGGCGAGGACCAGGGCCGCTATCTGGTGACGATGCCGCGCGAAAAGCTCGATTACTTCTTTGAGGAGGTCTACCCCTATGCCGGCATCTTCGCGCCCTGGATCGGCACGACGGGCGGCACCGACCTCGTGCTCGGAGAAGCGCGGCCCATCCCCATCGCGGAGCTGCGGGCAGCCCACGAAAGCTGGTTCCCGGAGTTCATGAAGGGCGAGTAGTTTCCACAGCCGACCATCGGCGATGGCGTGCTGCCGCTATCGTCACCCTGCCGACACGATTGACCGCCAGAACGCTGGAAACCAGCAGGGGGAGAAGATGAGCAAGTTCCGCGTATCTCAGGGCGTCGCCCTCGCTGCAACGCTGGCGATGGCCGCTGCGCCGGTCCTGGCGCAGGAGCAGGTGCAGATGGTAATCGATCGAGGCGCCACGCCGGAGCGGCCCTACACCTTGGTCTATCCAGAGATTCTCCAGCCGGTCGACGACGGCAGCGACGTGACCGTGCAAACCCTGCGCCACCCCGATGCGGTGATGCAGTGTGACGCGATGATCCAGGACGGCGCTGGCAGCGACTGGAGCGCTGAAAGCGCGGTAGAAAACCTTGATGTCAAAGGGATCACCTCGACCTGGTCGCCAGATTTTCCGGGGTTCAAGGTGACGGGACACCGCTTAACGAACTTCCAGTCCGGCCCGGCGCTGATGTTCGAGGCAGAGAGCGACAGCTCGCCGCTCGGCGTGCCGCTGAAGATTGTTCATGCCGAGGCCACCGACAACGGCCGCTTCTATGCGCTCGAATGCCTGGTGGAACGCGACGCCGCCAATGATGCGCGGCCGATGATCGACTTCCTGATCGCCAATTTTTCGACCCGGTCCGACGGCGGCTGCTGCATCGATCCGGCCGACCCGCGTGGCTAGTCTTGAGCGGCGCCCGACCGGGTGCCATATCAGGAGGGCACCTAACGGGAGATTCCGCCATGCCGATGTCCGCCCATGAGATCGAGCGCCGCATCAAGGCGGCGATCCCAGATGCCGAGGTGGAGATCCGCGACCTCGCCGGCGACGGTGACCACTATGCAGCAACTGTGGTCGCCGAGAGTTTCCGCGGCAAGACCCGCGTGCAGCAGCACCAGCTCGTCAACGCGGCCTTCGGGGCTGACATGGGCACGACGCTCCACTCCCTGGCCGTAACGACCAAGGTCCCGGATTGAGAACTGTCCTCTTCGACGTCGACGGCGTGCTGGTTCATGGCTACCACGCACGGGCGCATTTGCAGCGCAAGTGGGATGAAAATCTGCTTGCCGATCTCGGCATCGATCCCCACCAGTTTCGCGACAAGTTCATCTTCGACGTATTCGTGAAGAAGGTCCTAATCGGCAAGATCGGGCTGGTCGAGGCGCTCGATCGCGTGCTCCCGCAGATGGGCTACAAAGGGCCGACGCAACGGCTGGTCGCCTATTGGCTCGAGCATGACAGCCAGCTCAATGTTGAGCTGATCGACGTGGTGCGGCGGCTGCGCCAACGGGGTGACGTCAAGCTCTGTATCGCCACCAACCAGGAGCACCTGCGGGCGCAATGGCTCTGGCAGAGCATGCGGCTGGGCGAGATCTTCGACGACATGTTCTATGCCGCAAGACTCGGCGTGACCAAACCCGATCCGCGCTTTTATGCCGAAGTCGAACGCCGGATTGGAGCACAGGCGGAGCCGCCGCTGTTCTTCGACGACGCGCCGGCCGTCGTGGACGGCGCTCGGAAGGCGGGCTGGGAGGCGGTGGAGTATGCCGCCATCGAGCACGTCACCGGGCACCCCTGGATCGCGGAGCGGCTGAAATGACGGAGTTCATCCTCGTGCTCCGAACTCCGGACATCAGCGAATATCGCGATCTGCGCCGTCTGTCCGGTCTCAGCGAGAAGACCGAGGAGGCCGCGGCGCGCGGGCTGCCGAACACGCTCTTTGCCGTGGTAGTCGAACGGGAGGGAAAGGCCATCGGCATGGGCCGGGTGACCGGCGATGGTGGGACCGCGTATCAGTTGGTCGACATCGCGGTGCTGCCCGAGCACCAGGGTAAGGGGCTGGGCAAGCGCATCGTTTCGGCGCTGGTCGACTGGCTGCACGCCAACGCCCCGAAATCTGCCTATGTGAGCCTCATAGCCGATGGTCCGGCCAAGGACCTTTATGCCCAGTACGGCTTCAAGCCGACGGCGCCAGCTTCGATCGGCATGGCCTTCAAGATCACCTGAGCCCTTCATCGTGTCGTGACGATGAACAACCTCGACAGCGCCGCAATGCTGTCCTATCTAGTCGACAAATGGCCCGCGTCTCCCGGCGGGCGGCGAAAGGCTGCGACATGACTGACATCAATTCCGTGATCGACGAGCAAGTGAAGGGCAACGACGTGTTCCTCTACATGAAGGGCACGCCGGACTTCCCGCAGTGCGGCTTTTCGGGCCGCGTCGTCCAGATCCTCAATTATCTCGGCGTGGACTATTCGAGCGCCAACGTGTTGGAAAACCAGGAGCTGCGCGAGGGGATCAAGGCTTATACCAATTGGCCGACCATCCCGCAGCTCTACGTAAAGGGTGAGTTCGTCGGCGGCGCCGACATCGTCACCGAGATGTTCCAGGCCGGCGAGCTGCAACAGCACCTCACCGAAAAGGGCATTCCGGTCAAGCAGACCGCCTGAGCCCAGCCGCCTTCAGTCTCGATCGGCCGCTGCCCTCCGCAGCGGCCGATTTGCTTTGCGATCACCTATCGTGATGGGTCCTATCGCAACTTGGCATTTCCACGCTCCCACCGGCGGAGTGTAGAAGTGGAACTCCCCGAGAGGCCAGATTCTCATGTCGTCTATCGCCGCGCCGCGCTCCTCGCTCGCCGTTCCGCTGATCGCGCTGGTGATCGCCGGCTGTGTCATTGCAGCGGTGACCAACGGCATCCGCACGACCTTCGGCCTCTTCACCCTGCCGATGACGGCCGACCTCGGCGTCACCCGCGAGGCCTGGGGGCTCGCGATGGCCATCCAGAACCTTGCCTGGGGCGTGGCGCAACCCATTGCCGGCGGCCTCGCCGACCGCTACGGCACCGGCAAGGTGATCGTCGGCGGCCTGCTGATCTATGCGTTGGGCATGGCACTGATGGTGTTCTCGCCATCGGGCGGCCTGCTCAACCTGACGGCCGGCCTGATGGTCGGCGTCGGCATCGCCGCCTCGTCGTTCTCGATCGTGATGATCGCCTTCGGCCGGAACGTTCCGCAGGAAAAGCGGGCGATGATCTTCGGCATCGCCACGGCGGCCTCATCCTTTGGACAATTCGCCTTCGCTCCGATCGGCCAAGCCTTCATTGCAAATTTCGGCTGGGCCAACGCCCTCTTCTACCTCGCCGCGATCCTGGCGCTCGTGATGCCGCTCGCCTTTGCGCTGCGGGGGCGGACCGAGAATCCGGTCGGGCATGCGGACATGCCGTTCATGCAGGCCCTTGCGCGCGCCTGGGGGCACGGATCGTACAAGCTGCTGGTGATCGGCTTCTTCGTTTGCGGCTTTCATCTCGCCTTTATCAACGTCCACATGCCGGCCTTCCTTGTACAGTGCGGGTTGCCGCCGGAAGTCGGCAGCTGGTCGATCGCGGTGATCGGCCTCTTCAACGTCGTCGGCTCGCTGCTTTCGGGCTATCTCGGCAGCCGGCTGCCGAAGCAACTGCTGCTCGCCTCGATCTATTTTTCGCGTGCCGTGGCGATCGCGCTTTTCGTGCTGTTTCCGGTGACCGAGTTCTCGGCCTACGTCTTCTCCGCCGCGATGGGCCTCCTTTGGCTTTCCACCGTGCCGCTGACGGCGGGACTGGTGTCGCTGTTCTTCGGCGCTCGCTACATGGGCATGCTCTATGGCGTCGCCTTCCTCAGCCATCAGGTCGGCTCGTTCGTCGGCGTGTGGCTCGGCGGCTATGTCTACGATGCCACCGGCTCGTACAGCATCGTGTGGTACCTCGGCATCCTGCTGGGGCTCGGCTCGGCCGCCGTGCACCTGCCGATCCGCGAGCTCGCCGCGAACTCCTTCCAGGCACCGCGTACTGCCTAAGTCTTAGGCGCCGCGGGAACACATTTGCGGCCGTCGACTTGTCAAAGCGGGACCGTGGGTCCATGGTCCCGCCCTCTCCCTCGACGCCCCCTCGAGCCTGTTCATGACTGATACCATTGCCCCGGCACGGGACCTTTCCCGGGTCGAATTCATCACTCTTATTGCTGCCCTGATGGCGCTCAATGCGCTCGCCATCGACGTTATGCTGCCCGCCCTGCCCTATATGGGCGAAGCCCTGGGGGTAGCCAACGAGAACGAGCGCCAGCTCGTCGTCGGCGCCTATATGCTCGGTTTCGGCATCGCGCAGCTCGCTTTCGGGCCGATCACCGACCGTTTCGGCCGTCGCGCACCGCTATTTTTTGGCCTTGCCGTCTATCTCGTCTGCGCCTTTGCCGCGACCTTCGCGCCGACATTCCTCGGACTGCTCGCGCTCCGCTTCGTGCAGGGGCTGGGAGCGGCGGGCACCCGCGTGATCGCGACTGCCGTGGTGCGCGACAAGTACTCGGGCCGTGAAATGGCCGAGGTGATGTCGCTCACCTTCATGATCTTCATGGCCATTCCGATCGTCGCCCCGGGCATCGGCCAGGTGATCCTGCTCTCCGGCCCGTGGCAGAACATCTTCCTGTTCATGGGTGGCCTCGCCACCGTCATCGGACTCTGGGCCTGGTTCCGGCTGCCGGAAACGATGCATCCGGAATATCGCCGGCCGCTGAGCCTCAAGGGAATCGTCGACGGCTTCAAGATCGTGGTGACCAACCGCGTGGCCTTCTCCTATGGCCTCGCCGGTGCGTTCCTCTTCGGGGCAATGTTCGGGTTCATCTCGGCCAGCCAGCAGATTTTCGTCGAGATTTACGGCCTCGGTCCCTACTTCCCGGTCGCCTTCGCCTGCATGGCCGGCTTCATCGCGGTGGCGCAGTTCATCAATTCGCGCGTGGTGAAGCGGTTCGGCATGCGACGCCTGGCCCACTTCGCCATCCTCGTTTATCTCGGGATGAGCGTGATCTGGCTGACGCTGGCGCTGCTGGGACCTATCCCCTTCCCGGTATTCTTCGCCAATTTCCTGGTGATCCAGTTCGTCTTCGGCTGGGCTGCCTCGAACATGAACTCGCTCTCCATGGAGCCGCTCGGCAGCGTCGCCGGGACTGCCGCGTCGGTCTTCGGTTTCATCCAGACGGTGGGCGGCGCGCTGCTCGGCACCTATATCGGCCAGCATTTCGACGGCACCCTGGTCCCCAACGCTACCGGCTACGTGACCATGGGCACGCTGGTGCTGCTCTGCGTGCTGGTCGCCGAGAAGGGCAAGCTCTTCGGCGTCGGCAAGGAATATGCCCAGGCGGAGAAGCACTGAATGGTGGGGTGAGCTGCGCTTCTGTGCCACGCCCTCGTGGTTCGACAGGCTCACCATGAGGGCTGTTGGGACGCCGGTGAGGACCTCATCCTGAGCCTGTCGAAGGACGAGGTCCGGGCCCACAAAGCCATGCTGATGCACCGGTTGGGCCAAGACCCTCCGGGGATGTCAAAGAGCGTGACGGGCCCGGAGGCGGATACCGCCTCTGGTATTTGTTTAGTGAGACGACATCCGCCTCCGGGGGCCGGGGTTTCTGGCATTGTCCCGCGCGTCGGGAGTGAGTCGGTTGGCCTTCCCAACTCCGTGCGCTTGGCCCAGGGGCTTGGGACGACTCCCTTCCCCCTCCCGGCAATCTCTCCGCCAGCGTTCGTCGCGCTTCCCGTCCACCGCGGAGTTGACGGGGGGAATCTAGCTCAGTGGCAGAACGCGGGGATAAGTTCTTTTTCCTCAACCCGCGCAAAGGCTTGCAGCATGCATCCCACTCCCGTTCACGGGAGAGGGCGCCCGACAGGGCGGGAAAGGGGAGCACCTTGCACCGGTGGCGGGGCACCCCCCTTCCGTCGCCTTCGGCGCCACCTTCCCCCGCAGGCGGGAGAAGGACGCCGACTGCACCTACACCGATGTCCTACCGCTTGCGGCCGACAAAGATGGTCCAGCCGAGGTAGGGCCGGATGGTCTTGAGGTAGTAGGTCCAGTCGGCCCGGCTCTTTTCCAGCACGTCGTCGCGATCGGGATGCGAGGGGTGTTCCAAGGCCCAACGCAGCGTGGCGTGCCGGTGGTGGCTGGCGTAACGCTCGAAATCGGCGTCGGAGGCGGAAATCATGGCCGAAACCTCGCAGCCATGGCGCTCGATGACAGCCATGGTTTCCAGCGGATCGTTGGGGAGCCATTCGTTGCGGTGCACCGTCGGCCTGTGCTTCAGCGTCAGGTCGCCAATGACGATGATCGCCCCCGGTTTGGCGAGCCCCGCCATCCATTCGACGGCGGAGACGAAACCATCGAGGGCAAAGGCGGCCCCGAGACACATGACAACGTCAAATGAAGCGGGCGGCGCATGGAAATTCTTCGCCGGCCCTTCGATGAATTCGATGGTTCCGGTGGTGGGTTTCTTGCGGCGGGCCACGTCGAGGAACATCGGGTTGAGCTCGAGCCCGACGGCATCGATGGCGTAGCGTTCGGCCCACTGCCGCAACACCCAAGCCTTGCCGCAGCCGACGTCGAGGACACGCAGGCCGCTGCGGATATCGCAATAATCGTCGAGAAGCCGCAGTTTCCGATCGGTGATCGGGTTCTGGATCTCGATATCCTTTTCGGCGATCGCCCAATAAAGCTGTTGGTCCAACCGCGCCTCCCACGCCGTCGGTCCTGGGAAAACGTCAGCCTCGCACCTCGCGGCTAAACCGTAAAGACTTCCCGGCGCAGCAGATTCCAGGTTTCGCGATCTGGCGCGAGGATCAGGCCGCCGCTGCGATGACTGGGCAGGTAGGGCGAGCCGTCGAAGCGCGCGGCATAGCCACCGGCTTCCTGGGCGATCAGCGTGCCGGCGAGGTGGTCCCAGGGCATGAGCTTGTTGAACATGACGAAATGGGTGTGCCCGCTGGCAAAGAGGCGGTAGTCGTGGCCGGCGACGCGATAGTTCGCCGCCACCCGGACCTTGGCCAGATTGGCGAGCACGGTCGGCTTGCTGTCCGCGGGCAGGAAGGCGATCGAGACGGTGCCCACCATCTGCGAGAGGCTGGGCGGCGTCGCGACGCTCAGGCGTTCGGAGCCGCGATCCGGCCGCTTCATGAAAGCGCCAGCACCTTTTTCCGCCACGAACCAGTCGTCGCCCATGGGATCGTAGATGATGCCGGCGACGGTCTCGCCCTTGCTCACCACCGATGCCATGACCGCAAAGAGCGGCAGGCCGGCGGCGAAATTCGCCGTGCCATCGACGGGATCGACGATAACCGCCAGATCCGCGTCGTTCATGCGGTCGAGCAGGCTCGGATCAGCCGCCACGGACTCTTCACCGACGAACAGAGCCTCTGGCGCGAATTCGGCAACGCGCGCCTTGATCATCCGTTCGGCGCCTTCGTCGGCTTCCGTGACGAGGTCGATCGCCTCGGACTTCTGCCGCACCATGGAATCGTCGAGCCGCCGGAAGCGCGGCAGGATTTCGGCCTTGGCCGCGTCACGCAGCACGGCCATGAGGGCGTCGACATCGATGGATCGCATGAAACTCAGTCCGTGGAAGAACCGGCGCGGAGGCCGGCGAAATCGAAGAGGCGCGGGTCGAGCATGTGGCTCGGGTTCACATTGCCGAGCGCCCGGATCATCACGTCCTTGCGGCCCGGCATCCTGCGCTCCATGTCGTCGAGCATCGCCTTCATGGCGTTGCGCTGCAGCCCTTCCTGCGAGCCGCAGAGGTCGCATGGGATGATCGGGAATGCCATGTGCTCGGCGAAGCGCGCGAGGTCCGGTTCGGCGCAGTAGATCAGCGGCCGCAGCACCTCGACATCGCCCTCGTCGTTGAGGAGCTTGGCCGGCATGGCGGCGAGCTTGCCGCCGTGGAAGAGGTTCATGAAGAAGGTCTCGAGGCTGTCCTCGCGGTGGTGGCCGAGCACCAGAGCCGAACAGCCCTCCTCCCGGGCGATGCGGTAGAGGTGGCCCCGCCGGAGACGCGAGCAGAGCGAGCAATAGGTCGCGCCCTCAGGCAGCTTGTCGGTGACGATCGAATAGGTGTCCTGGTACTCGATGCGGTGCTCGACCCCGATCCTGGTGAGGTAGTCGGGGAGGATGTGCTTGGGAAAGTTCGGCTGGCCCTGGTCGAGATTGCAGGCGAGGAGCTCGACCGGCAGCAGTCCGCGCCACTTGAGATCGAGCAGGATGGCGAGGAGGCCATAGGAATCCTTGCCGCCCGAGAGCGCCACCAGCCAGCGCTCGCCCGGTCTGACCATGGCGAATTTTTCGAGCGCCTCCCGTGTGAGGCGAATGAGACGCTTGCGGAGCTTGTTGAACTCGACCGTCGCCGGCCCGTCGCGGAACAGCGGATGCGCGCCGAAGAGCTCGTCGGCGCTCTGCTCGATCTGCTGCTGGGAGACGATCTCGTTCATGGGCGTGCTGATAGCGCATTACATCGCGGTAACAAAGTGCCGGATTCCTTGCCGCTTTCCGAATTCGTCAGTTAGATGACGGGGACATAACGGAACCCCAAGGAGTCGCCTCGTGTTCCGCTCATTCTTTCCCAATCCCCGCATCTTCTTTCCGGCTGCCTTAGGCTGGACGGCACTTTGCATGGTGATCTGGTACACCGTTGGGCCCACGCTACAAGGGGCCTTCAGCCTCGGGCCGTGGATAGGCGTGCCGCCGACCGAGGCGGCGCCGGAGCCATTCTTTTCCCCAGATAAGGTCTGGCTGTATCAGTTCATTCTACTCGCGGGTTACGCATTCTGCGTGCCTTGGTACTGGATCGGCGGCAACCGGCGCTGGTTTTGGTGGAGTGTCGTTGGCTCTGTCACCATCATCGAAGTGGTCTATTTCAATGTTCAAATCAACGCCTGGCTGAACGACTGGTATGGTGACTTTTATGATCTTATCCAGCGCGCCCTCACCGCGCCAAACACCATAACGCTGGATGAATATCTTGGCCGTATCTGGACGGTCATCTACGTGCTTGTCCCCAACATCACGGTGCTAGTGCTGAACCTGTTCTTCACCCAGCACTACCTATTCCGCTGGCGGCGCGCGATGACCTTCTTTTATATGTCGCACTGGCCAATTCTGCGAAACGTCGAGGGCGCTTCGCAGCGTGTGCAGGAAGACACGCGACTGTTCGCCTCCATTGTCGAAGATTTGGCGACCACATTGGTCAGCTCGGTCATGACCCTGATCGTCTTCTTGCCACTGCTTTACGAACTGTCCGGCCACATCACAGAGGTTCCGTTTATCGGGAGGGTCGATGCGGTGCTGGTTTGGCTCGCCTTGATATCGGCGGCTTTCGGCACGGTGCTGCTTTGGCTGGTCGGCTGGCGACTCCCGGGACTTGAATTCAACAACCAACGGGTCGAAGCCGCTTTCCGTAAGGAACTTGTTTATGCCGAGGACCACCCCAGCCGTGGCCAACCCCTAACCATAAGGGACTTCTTTCTGCAGGTGCAGAAGAACTACTTCCGACTCTACTTCAACTATCTCTACTTCAACGTCGCGCGGTATGCCTACTTGCAGATGTCGACGTTCATTCCTTATATCGCGATGGGCCCTTCGATCGTTGGAGCGGTCATTACATTTGGTCTGTTCCAGCAAATCCTCAACGCATTCAATCAGGTGGAGGAATCGTTCAAATTCCTCGCCAATTCGTGGACGACGATCATCCGCCTGATCTCCGTCTACAAGCGACTGCGGTTGTTTGAGGCCAACGTCCCGCCCGGCTCGGTGGTACCCAACGACTACGACGACCCGCGGTTCTTGGAGAGTTGGCGGGTTGAAGAGGTCTCAGGAAGCGCCACGCCAGGCCCTGCGCCGGCGCAGTAGTCGCGCGACTGAGGGCTGCACTGCAGTGCAGCCCTTGGAGGGCGGAGTGGTTGTGTCGCAAAAAAGTAGGGGCCGCTCCATCGGAGCGCCCTTTCCTTGCCTGGCGATGGATACTCCCGCGACTACCCGCTGATCTCCAGCCGCCTCTCGATGCGATCCAGCCTCGTCTGAATAGCTGCCAAGGCACTGTCCTGTGACAGTTCTGACTGCATGAACGCGGCCATGTGGCCTTTGACGCCGCGAACGTCATTCTTCAGATCGTGCACGTCGCCCGCAATGTCCACCAGCTTCGCCTGCATCGCTTTGAGTGTCTCAAAGATCAGCGCATTGGTCACGTTGTTATCGGTCATAGCCGGCTTAGCCCATCAGGATCACACAAGTTTCGTCGATCAAGCACAATGCCGTCAAGTGACGGGGCAGGCCAAAGCAAAGGGCCGCTGCATCGCAGCGGCCCTTTCCAATTCTGCCTGCGTCGGTTCGCGGCTTAGCGCGAGTAGAATTCGACGACGAGGTTCGGCTCCATTTGCACCGGGTACGGCACATCCGAGAGGGCCGGCACGCGGACATAGGTCGCAACCTGCTTGCCGTGATCGACTTCGATGTACTCGGGAACGTCGCGCTCGGCGAGCTGGTTGGCTTCGAGGACGATGCCCAGCTGCTTGGACTTTTCCTTCACCTCGACCTTGTCGCCCGGCTTCACCTGGTAGGACGGGATGTTGACCTTCTTGCCGTTCACCAGCACGTGGCCGTGGCTGACGAACTGGCGCGCGGCGAACACGGTCGGCACGAACTTGGCGCGGTAGACGATGGCGTCGAGACGGCTCTCGAGCAGGCCGATCAGGCGCTCGCCGGTGTCACCCTTCACGCGCGACGCTTCGGTGTAGAGCTTCTTGAACGACTTCTCGGTGATCGAGCCGTAATAGCCCTTGAGCTTCTGCTTGGCGCGGAGCTGCAGGCCGTAGTCGGAAGTCTTGCCCTTGCGGCGCTGGCCGTGCTGGCCCGGGCCATAGGCGCGGACATTGAGCGGCGAGGCCGGACGGCCCCAGAGGTTTTCGCCAAGACGGCGATCGATCTTGTGCTTGGACTGAATGCGCTTCGACATCGTAACCCTTTCAATGGTCGAAAGTGATTGCGCCCTCCTCTGCCCCGCCTTGCGACGAAGCCGACAGACTGCTGATTTTCAGCAAATCCCGGGTGCGCTCGTGGAGCCATGCGGCTCGACAAGTGGGCGCGTGATAGAGGGGGAGGCGCCGGAAGTCAAGCGCCGCGGCCCTTCCGCCCTAGGCCATCCGTTTGTCGATGGCCCGCTGGTTGCGGAGGCCGGGGAAGAGCCGGCTCCAGAGGACAGCCACCAGCACCGCCCCGATACCGCCGGCGACGACGGCCGGCACCGGTCCGACGAAATGGGCCACGGTGCCGGCTCGGAACTCGCCGAGCTCGTTGGAGGCGCCGATGAACACAGAGTTGACGGCGTTCACCCGGCCGCGGACTTCCTCGGGCGTCCAGAGCTGCATGATGGTTTCGCGGATGGTGACGCTCACCATGTCGGAGGCGCCGACCAGCGCCAGCGCGACCACAGAGAGCCAGATGCTGGTGGAGATGCCGAAGAGCACGGTGAAGGCGCCGAAGAGCCCGACGAAGAGAAAGAGGATCCTGCCGGCATGATCGCGAACCGGAAAGCGCGTGAGGATCAGCGCCATCACAATCGCCCCGATGCCGGGCGCGGCCCGAAGGTAGCCCAGCTCCTGCGGGCCGGCATGCAGGATGTCCTTGGCGTAGATCGGCAGCAGTGCCACCGCCCCGCCCATCAGCACGGCGAACATGTCGAGCGAGATGGCGCCGAGCACCACCTTGTTCTCAAAGATGTAGCGGAAGCCGGCGAGCATGGTTTGGAGGCTCGTCGCCTGATGCGACTCGCGCTGTGCCGGCTTGGGGATCAGCAACACGCAGACGATCGCGACGATCAGCAGGGCCGCACCCGTCCCGAAGGCGACGGACGGCGAGACGCCGTAGAGCAGGCCGCCGACGGCCGGACCCATGATCGAGGCGAACTGCCAGGCGGAGGCATTGACAGTGATGGCGTTGGCCAATGCCTCGGGCGGCACCAGGTTGGGCGCCAGTGACTGCGCCGCCGGACCCCAGAAGGCGCGCGCAGTGCCCAGCGCGACGAGGATGCCGAAGATGGGCCAGACCTCGTGCGCCTGGGCGTTGACGAAGACAAGGAAGCCCAGCGCGCAGAGGAGCTCCACGCCGAGGCAGATCGCCATGATCATGCGCCGGTTGAAACGGTCGGCGGTGAGACCGGTGACAAGGATCAGCAACAGCGCCGGCAGGAACAGGCAGAGGCCAACCAGGCCGAGCAGAAACGCTTCGCCGGTGACGTCGTAGATCTGCCAGGCAATCGAGACCGACATGATCTGCACCGCAAAGCTCACCGTGAGGGTGGTGAGCCAAAAGAAGCGGAAGCCATTGTAGCTGAAGGCCAGCTTGGACGGCGCCGGCGCCGAGGGGAGGTCGTTCATGGTGGGCATTCGGATGCCATGCCGGCCGGCAATCCGTCAAAGGGTACTTTGGGCTACTCGTCTCGCGGCTCGCGATTGGGCCGCTGGCGTAGATGCGCCCGGTCGATCGACGAAATCACGCCGCGCAGGGTGCGGATCTCCTGGCTGGTCATGCCGGCGCGGGTGAAGACGGCCCGGAGATTGTTGACCATGGTCGGCCGCTTGTCCTCGGTCTTGAAAAAGCCGGTGCGGTCGAGGGTTTCCTCGAGATGGCCGAAGAGCCCGAGCAGCTCCTCGCGTGGCGCCACCGGGTCCATACCACCCGAAAAGGGCAGCACCTCGCCATTGTCGGCCTGCTGCCGCCACTCATAGGACATCAGCAGCACGGCCTGGGCGATGTTGAGAGAGGCGAAAGCGGCCTCGACCGGAAAGGTGACGATGGCGTCGGCAAGTGAAATCTCTTCATTATAGAGGCCCCACTTCTCGCGCCCGAAGAGGATGCCGGCCCCGCCCCTGGTTTCGATATGGGAGACCACCCGCTGCGCTGCCTCTTCGGGTCCATAGACCGGCTTCTGCAGGTCGCGTTGCCGCGCCGTGGTGGCGAGCACCATGGATAGATCAGAGATTGCTTCCTCGACGGTCGCGAAGACCCGGACCTTTTCGATGACGTGATCGGCACGAGAGGCGGCCGCGACGGCGCGCTCATTGGGCCAGCCGTCGCGGGGGTTGACCAGCCGCAGGTCCCAGAGGCCGAAATTGGCCATGGCCCGCGCGGCCGTGCCGATATTCTCGCCGAGTTGCGGCTCGCAAAGAATCACGGCCGGGCTGGGCCGAAACACGATTTCCTGGGATTTGTCGGTGCCGGCCATCTCGCGCCTCGTTTGGCGCGAGATAGGCTGGGATCACCGGCGAGCGCAAGCGCTCAGGCGACCATGCCGCGCGAAATCTCCTTGGCCTCGACGCGCGGAAACTCCCGCACCTTCTCGCTGCGGCGCCATTCGCGATCGAGGATGGCGAAGTGCAGTTCCTCGTCCCACTCGCCCTGGAACAGCGCGTGCTCGCGATAATGCGCCTCGAGGCGCATACCGATGCCCTTGAGCAGGCGCGCCGATGGTTGGTTCTTGCCGGCGCAGCGCGCAAAGATGCGATGGAAGCCGAAGGTGTCGAAGCCGACGTCGATCGTCGCCCGCACCGCCTCGGTGGCATAGCCCTGCTTGCGATGGAATGGGCTGAAGATGAAGCGCAACTCCGCCTGTCCCGCCGTCGCATCCGTCCAGCGCAACGACACCTGACCAATAAGGAGATCGTCGGTGCGGCGCGTGACCGCCAGGTGGATCGCATCACCCGGACGGGTCAGGCGGCTCTGCTTCACCATGGCATCGAGCGCCGCCTTCACCTCGACGCGGTCACGTGCCTTCCAGTCGAGATAGCGCTGCACTTCCGGCAGCGCATGGTACGCCATCATGGCGTCAAGATCGGATTTCTGGAACGACCGCAGGTTCAGCCGCTCGGTTTCAACAGGCAAATCCAGATTGCTGGCCATCCCGCCGCATCCTCCACCTCGCTAGCCCACAGGTTTTGAACGTAGGCTCGCGCGTCGGGTTCCAACCTCACCGCTGGAAATTTCTCCTAAAACTCAGAGGGTTGTCACCATTCAGTCACAATCAGCAAGCGCCGCTGCGCTTCGTAGCACAACAGTCGAGCATTGCCGGTCAGAGAGGTTTTCCGCAACTCAGGAGGGGGAGCATAACAGGTTCAGGAGGACGATGGAGCAGCAGCGCTGGCCCATTCGTCTTCGAGCATGGCGTAGATCAGTTCCTCGTCCCAGACACCCTTGACCAGGATATGCTCGCGGAAGTGGGCCTCGCGCCGCATGCCAAGCCGCTCCATCACCTTGGCGGAGGCCTCGTTGCGAGCGTCGCAGCGCGCGTAGATGCGGTGCAAACTACCCTCTTCGAAGCCAAGGCGCATCAGCCCGCGGGCCGCCTCCGTGGCATAGCCGTGACCGTAATAGGCCGGATTGAAGATGTAGCCGAGCTCGCCCTGTCGAGCGATCTGGTTGCGGAGGATCAGCGACACCTCGCCGATCATGGCATGGTCCTGCTTGCGCTCGACGGCGAGGAAGAGCTTGTCGCCCTCCTCCTGCCAGCCGGTTTGGCCGGTTCGGAGCTGCACCGCCTCGGCCACCGTTTCGCGGCTCATCGGCTCGTCGAAGAGGTAGCGCGCAACCTCGTCCAGTTGCCGGTAGGCAAACACCGCGTCGACGTCGCCGCGCGTGAACGGCCGCAACGTCAGACGCTCTGTCTCGATCGGCAGATGCGGCTGAAAGATCATCGGTTTCTCCTCGGCGTCGCGATTAGAACCGCATCCGCGCGCAGATCAAGTGCGCATCGCTTGCTCGCGCCGAGGCGGCATGCCACCGTCCGCAAAATGGAGAGAGCCACCCGTCCAACGATCGACTATGTCGCGCACTGCGCCTGCGGCGCCGTGGAAGTGCGGCTCGCCGGTGAAGTGAAGTCGATGTTTCTCTGCTCCTGCGAGGACTGCCAGCGCTCGAGCGGCACCGGCCACTCTGCCGCCTTCCTGCTGCGGGCGGGGGACGTGACGGTCATCGGACCAACCAAAAGTCATGCACGGCCGGCCGATTCCGGTGCGATCTTCACGCGCTGGTTCTGCCCGGAGTGTGGCACGCCGCTCTGCGCGCAATCGAGCCGCGGCACCGAGCTGATGACCATTCCGGTTGGACTGTTGGGTGCAGCCGCCGCTCCATGGTTCCGCCCGAACCAATTGCTCTTTGCCCGCACCCATCGCGACTGGGACATGATCCCGCCGGAACTGCCTCAGCACCAGACCTACCGACTGAAGGGAGCAACGTGATGTCCGAAGCGTCTGAAGAGCTCGCCGGCCGGATCCGATCCGTACTCGGGCTCCGCCCCGACATTGTCGAAAAGCGCATGATGGGCGGCGTGGCCTTCATGCTCGACGGCAACATGCTGGTGGGACCGCTAAAGAACGGCAGCCTCCTAGCCCGCGTCGGCAAGGAGAACTATGAAGCCGCCCTGAAGCGTCCCGGCGCGGGTCCGATGACGTTCACGGGCCGGCCCATGTCCGGTTTCGTCGAGGTCGATGACGAGGGCATCGAGACCGACGAAGCCCTCGCCGACTGGATCGCCTATGCCGAGTCCTTCGTCAAAACCCTGCCGCCGAAATGAATTCCGAAACCATCGACCACCTCGCCGACCGCATCCGCATGATCGTGGGGGAGGACCCGCGCATCACCGAGAAGGTGATGTTCGGTGGGCTGACCTTCCTGCTCAACGGCCACATCCTCGCCGGCTGCAAGAAGGACGGCAGCATCCTGATCTCCGTCGGCAAGGAAAACCACGACGCGGCGGCGGCGCGGCCGGGAAGCACGGCGATGATCCACAACGGCCGCGTCATGTCAGGCTTCTTCTGGGTCGATGGCGATGCGATCGAGGACGACCAGGCGCTGGAAGACTGGATCCGCTTTGCCGAAAAGGCGGTCGCCCAGCGCCCGGTCAAGGACGAAAAGCCGAAGAAGCCGAAGGCCCCTAGATCGCCGAAAACACCAGCGTCGCGTTGACGCCACCGAAACCGAAGGCGTTCGAGAGCGCATGGCGCACGGTCTTCTGCTTGGCCATCTGCGGCACGAGGTCGAAGCGATCGCCGACGTCGGGATCCTCGAGGTTGCGGGTCGGCGGGACGATGCCGGTGCGGATCGTGAGGATGGAGAAGATCGCTTCGATCGCTCCGGCTGCGCCCATCAGGTGGCCGGTGGCGGACTTGGTGGACGAAATCGCGAGGTCCTTGCCGCGATTGGCGAACACCGCACCGATACCGGCCAGTTCGGCGGCGTCACCCACCTGGGTCGAAGTCGAGTGGGCGTTGATGTAGTCGATCTCGCCGGGAGAAAGATTTGCCATGCGCAAGGCGTTGCGCATCGCGACCTGGGCGCCGGCCCCGCTCGGCTCGCCGGCCGTGAGGTGGTAGGCGTCGGCCGAGGTGCCGTAGCCGGAGAGGATCGCGAGAGGCGCAGCGCCGCGCGCCTGCGCGTGGCTCAACCGCTCGATGACGAGCACGGCTGCGCCTTCGGCCAGCACGAAGCCGTCGCGCTTGCGGTCGAAGGGACGCGAGGCCCCCTGCGGATCGTCGTTGAAGGCGGTCGCCAGGGCTCGGGCGGCGCCGAAGCCGCCGACCGAGATCGGGTCGATGGAGCCTTCGGCTCCGCCGACGACGGCGACATCGGCCTCGCCGGTGAGGATCAGGCGCATGCCGTCCCCGATCGCCTGGCCGGAGGCAGCGCAGGCCGTCACCGGCGCGCCGATTGGACCCTTGAAGCCGTGGCGGATGGAAATCCAGCCGGCCGCCAGGTTGGCGAGGAAGCTCGGGACGGTGAACGGAGAGAGCCGCCGCGGGCCCTTTTCGATGATGGTCTCGACCGCCTCGGCCATCACCGGCGAGCCACCGACGCCGGTGCCGATGACCGTGGCCGTGCGCGCCTTCTCGTCCTCGGTGGCAGGGTGCCAGCCGGCCTGCTCGATGGCCTCCTGCGCGGCAACCAGGCCGTACTGGATGAAGAGGTCCATCTTCTTGATGTCCTTGGGATCGATCGCGACGAGCGGATCGAAGCCTTCGGTATCGGTCTGCTTGGTCGGCACAAGCCCGGCGACCTTGGCGGTGAAGTTGGTCACATCGAAGCGGGTGTTGGCGACGATGCCGCTCTTGCCGGCGACCAGCCGGGACCACGTGGTTTCGACACCGGTGCCGAGCGGGCTCACAACCCCCATGCCGGTGACTACGATCGGATCGGATTGGTTGGTCATCGGTTTCTCCTTGGCGTGTAGATACACGGGAAGTGCGGCAGCGGCCGCAGGTCGCGTCCGCCGTCTAGACGGCGGCCAGCCGCTGCAATGTCTTGATGGTCTGGTCGAAGCCTTCGGCGCCCAGCTCCTGCATGATCTCGGCCTGCGCCTTTCGCCAATAGGGCAGCATGTCGTCGACCAGCGCGCGGCCCGTATCGGTGAGTGCGCAGATGCGCCCGTTACCCTGCTCTGCCGAACGGGAGACGATCAGCCCCATCTTCTCCAGCCGATCGAGGTTGCGCGTGAGCGTCGTACGCTCGAAACCACGGACGTCCGCCAGTTCGCTGACGGTGCGCTCACCCGCGGCGACGATCAGCCCGAGAAGGGAGTACTGCGTCGAGGTGATCCCGAACGGCCGCGCATAGGCATCGTAGCGCCGCGTGATCGCCCGTGCCGCCATGCGAGTGTTCGAAACCATGCACTGGGTAAAGTCATCGGTCATGGCGGCATAGATAGTGTGTATATGCACGGTGTCAATGCAGCTTCTCAGCGTGCGGGGGTCACCGCCTTCCATCGCAGGCATTTCATGCTATAGGCGGGGCCAGCAAAAAACCGCTGTCCCGAGGAGTCCGCAGCATGTCCAAGATCAAAGTCGCCAACCCCGTCGTCGATCTCGACGGCGATGAGATGACCCGCATCATCTGGCAGGCGGTCAAGGACAAGCTCATCCTCCCCTATCTCGACCTCGACATCGAGTATTACGATCTCTCGGTGCAGAACCGCGATGCGACCGAGGACAAGGTGACCGTCGACGCTGCCAACGCGATCAAGAAGCACGGCGTCGGCGTCAAGTGCGCCACCATCACCCCGGATGAGGCCCGCGTCGAAGAGTTCGGGCTCAAGAAGATGTGGAAGTCGCCCAACGGCACCATCCGCAACATCCTGGGCGGTGTGATCTTCCGCGAGCCGATCATCTGCAAGAACGTACCGCGTCTTGTGCCGGGCTGGACCCAGCCGATCATCGTCGGCCGTCATGCCTTCGGCGACCAGTACAAGGCCACCGATTTCAAGTTCCCCGGCAAGGGCAAGCTCACCATCAAGTTCACCGGCGAGGACGGCAAGGTCATCGAGCACGAAGTGTTCGACGCGCCGGGCCCCGGCGTCGCCATGGGCATGTACAACCTCGACTCTTCGATCGAGGAGTTCGCTCACGCCTCGTTCAACTACGCCATCAACCGCAAGGTGCCCTGCTACCTGTCGACCAAGAACACCATCCTCAAGGCCTATGACGGGCGCTTCAAGGACATCTTCCAGGAGGTGTTCGAGCGCGAGTACAAGGCGAAGTTCGACGAACTGAAGATTTGGTATGAGCACCGCCTGATCGACGACATGGTGGCCTCGGCGCTGAAGTGGTCGGGCGGCTATGTCTGGGCCTGCAAGAACTATGACGGTGACGTGCAGTCGGACACCGTGGCCCAGGGCTTTGGCTCGCTCGGTCTCATGACTTCGGTCCTGATGACGCCGGACGGCAAGATCGTCGAAGCCGAAGCCGCGCACGGCACGGTGACCCGTCACTACCGTCAGCACCAGCAGGGCAAGGAGACTTCGACCAACTCCACCGCCTCGATCTTTGCCTGGACCCGCGGCCTCGCCCATCGCGCCAAGCTCGACGACAATGCCGAGCTGGCGAAGTTTGCCGCGACCCTCGAAAAGGTGGTCGTCGACACCATCGAGGAAGGCAAGATGACCAAGGACCTGTCGCTCCTTGTCGGGCCGGACCAGAAGTGGCTCTCGACCATCGGCTTCCTCGACGCTGTCGACGCAAACCTGCAGAAGGCAATGGGCGCCTGACCGGTCTGCGCTGCCGGCCGCGGTCGGCGGCGCCCCACCCCGGAAAAATTCCGGGGCACCCCTTGAACGGGAGGTAAT
>DATCRS010000131.1:0-8846 GCA_036568845.1 Devosia sp.
CATCCCCCGGACATTCTTGATCGTCAGCCGGGAAAACTTCTCCAGCACCGCGCGCTGCTCGTCGTCCGGGTCGGCGAGGGCCAGCAGCAGTTCGGCGACCATCACGTGGCTCGCTTCCATCCGGCCGTCATCGCATTTGAGCGCATAGCCCCAGCCCTTGTGACGGATGGCGCCGCATTGCACGCCCTCGGCGCCGCCCTTCTGCATGACGCGGCCGCCAAACGCCTGCATCACCAGCGTATCGAGCGTCCCGGTTCCCGAAACCAGGTGCGGGTGAGTCGTGGCCGCGTCGAAAATCCGTTTGGCCGCAGACCCCATCTCGGTCGACAGCCCCTGCCCCGTAGCCATTTTCGCAAACCCGCGAGCCCAGGCCGAGAGCGGGGCCGCCCAGGTGGGGATCGAGCAGCCGTCGATGCCGCAGCGATCTGTCGAGAGCGGCTCGCCGACGACCGTTTCCACGGCTGCCCGCACCGCCTTCTGCACCGGATGCTCGAGCCTGACGTAATCCCTGGTCGGCACGCCCAGCGCCTTGGCGACGCTCAGCATGCCCGAATGCTTGCCGGAGCAGTTGTTGTGGAGCGGGCTCGGCTCCAGCCCCTGCTGCCGCAGCGTTTCGCGCGCCTTGGCATTGGTCGGTTGGTGCGCGCCGCATTCGAGATCGGCGGCCGAGAGCCCGATATGGTCGAGGAAATGCGTCACCCCCGCGACATGGTAGTCTTCGCCGGTGTGGCTGGCACAGGCCAACGCCAGCTCTTCGTCGGTGATCTCGAACTTCTGCAGCGAGCCCGAGGTCAGCATGGCCAGGGCCTGCATCGACTTAATGGCGGAGCGCGGAAACACTGGCCGCGAAATGTCACCCGCAGAGGCGATGATCCGCCCGTCGGCATCGGAGATGACGAACGCGCCGCGATGGCGGTTCTCGACAAAGTTGCCCCGCGTCTGCTCGGCGAGGATGGGATTGGCGTCTGACATGAAAAATCGGCCCGGTGGTCCCCTCTGGGACAACACCGGGCCGTCAAAGTCAACTTTTTCGGAGGTCAGGCGGTAGGCGTAGTCAGTGCATGGGAGGGTAGTCGGAAGGAAATCAGATATCGTCGTCGTAGGTCAGGGTCAGGTAGCGGGAATTGACCCAGCCCTTCTGCTCGCCACGCTCGACGAGGCACCAGTCGGAGCCGCCGTCTTCGTTGACGATGCAGCGCTCGACCCAGACGTGGACTTTCGGCTTCAGCGCGCCGACCTTCTTGGAGTACGAGGCCGGCCACTTGCGGATGTTCAGCACGTCCCACTTCTTGACGCCGGTCACCTGCGCCGGAGCGTCGACGGTGTAGCCGGCAGCGAGAGCGGGCGAGACGGCGAAGGCGGCGGCGCCGGCGATCACGAGACCGGCGAGCGCGGCGACGAGCAGCTTTTCGTGGTTCCTGTTCATGGCGGTCCCCTTCGGGAATTGCGTTGCGTTGTGCCCCTTCTACGAGGCGCGCATTGAACGGGTGCTGAGATCGCCGTTCAGACAGCATTCATCGGCGTGACCATTTGACGGCAACAAAAAGGGCGGGAGCCGCAGCTCCCGCCCTCACCGTCTCGTCGCTTGCGCCTTTAGCCGCGCTTGTGGACGAAGAGGATGGCGTTGCCATTGCCGTCGAAGTCGATGCCAACGACGTCACGGGCCTTGTAGGCGGTCTGGCCGAGCTTGGACTTCATCAGATCGTTACCCTTGATGGCGCCTTCGAGACCGGCGACATTGCCGCCCTCCACCAGCACCGGCTGGACCTCGGTCAGGGTCTTGGCTTCGCAGATCGGGTTCAGCGTCACCTTGTTGGGCTGGCCGAACTTGTTGATTTCCCCAGCAGAAATCGCCGGGAGACCTTCGAGGCGAGCGAGACAGGCGCGGAGTTCGGCGGCAGCCTGCTTGCTCAGACCCGGATATTCCGGATCGCCCGGCTTGCCGTCGTCCTTGGGATCATCGCCACCCGGGTTGTCGCCGCCCGGGTTGTCACCACCCGGATCGTCGCCACCGCCGGGATTATCGCCACCGGGGTTGTCACCGCCCGGATTGTCGCCGTCGTCACCGTCATCGTCGCCGCCGCCCGGCGGGAACCAGGGATCGCCCGGTTCAGTGGTGTCGCCGCCACCGCCGCAGTTGACGGTGCAGCCCGGATCGGTCTTCGGCGGGGGAGTGGTGGGAACGAAGGCCGCAAAGCTCGGGGCCGAGTAGATGGCGAAGACGCCGGCGGCAAGCAGGGTAGCGAGGGAAAGTTTGGTCATCTTGTGTTCCGTGTCTCTCTGGGGCGGCGCCAGCCGGAAGTCTTGGCCTCCGGCATTCGCCACGCGTTGATGTTCGAACACCGTTGTTCGATGGCGCCGCTTCTAGAGGCGGGCCTTTGAACCCTCGCTGAGACGCGCATTCACCTATCGTTCACCAACCCGTGCGCCTCGGGCGAAACGCGCCAGGCTTCTGGGAATGCATGGCTTTTGCGGCGTTCGGCAAAGCCGGCGTTAAGGACGGCACGCACAAACGGGCTCATCCGCCACCGGATTTGTCAGCCGTTTACCACCCCGAAACCGGACGGATCGCTAAGCTCGAGGCAACTCTCGCGGATCCCTGTCCGCCGACTTTGGGGCACGAAAGTCCATGAACCGAAACAGCCTTCGCCCGCTCGGCCTCCGTCTACTTGCCGCAGGTTTACTCGCCGCGTCGTTGGGCGCCTGCAGTGTTGCCGGGCTCAGCACGCACGGCAACAGCCGCCTGCAGGTCGCCGAGGTCAACGACATCGGCAGCTACACGGCCGACAGCGCGCTGGTGCAGGCGCGGGCACATTTCCGCAACAACGATTTCGGCCACTCGGCCGCCTTCTACAAGCGCTTGGTCGAGCTCTCGCCGAAGAATCCGGAAGGCTATGTCGGCCTTGGCGCGTCCTACGACCGCATGCGGCGCTTCGATCTCTCGGACCGCATCTACGCGTCGCTCTTCGCCATCTCCGGCGGTACGGCGCAGTACTACAACAATGTGGGCTACTCGTACCTGCTGCGGGGCAAGCTCAAGGACGCGATGAGCAATTTCCGCAAGGCACAGTCGCTTGCGCCGGACAGCGTCGTCATCGCCAACAACATCCAGCTCGTCACGCAGGCCACAGCCACCGCGCGGATTTAGCTGGCTTGTCGTTTCCTCCTGGCTAACCCCAGCCGCCGTCATTCTCGCGCTCCGACGCGAGGACCCATCCGTCCACTGCTCGAGCGGAGAAATGGGTCCTCGGGTCAAGCCCGAGGATGACTGGAGATGGGGAGCGAGCAGGGGAAAGCCCGGATACCCGGACTACCGGCGCGCGCCCTTATTGCACCGGGCCGCGTTCGGCTTGCCCGGCGACATTGCCGTTCCGCCCCAGCCCGGTCGTCACATATTGACCGCTATGCGACGGGTTGGTGGTCTGCTGCTCGATGTTGAACCGCACGGCGTCACCGGCGCTGTAGGCAACCCGGTCGGTGCGCTGCAGATAGTCGTACGTGCACCCGGCGAGGGAAGCAGCAAGGGCGAGGATAAGGAGCGCGCGCATGGCTCAGCCCCCCTCGCCCAGGTCGATGATGAAGCCGTAGGGTCCGCTGACCCCCTGCCCCTTCTGGAAAGCATCGATCATCTTGGGTGTCACTTCCATCTGACCCAGGGCAAAGAACTCGACGTCGTTGGCGGGCAGCGTCTGGTCGAGCGGCGTCGCGACCGTCTGGCCCGGCGTCGCCGGCTGCACCAGGCGCGGCGTGACGATCACCACCAGCTCGGTGTCATGCTTTTGAAAGCTCGAGGATTTGAAGAGCGAGCCGAGGATCGGGACGTCGCCGAGCCAAGGCAGCTGATCCTGCTTCATCGTGGTATCGCTCTGCAGGAGACCGGCGACAGCAAAGCTCTGGCCGTCATGCAGCTCGACGGTAGCGTCGAGGTTGCGGGTGTTGAAGATCGGATCGCCGGCGCCCGTCAGGCCGCCGATGTTGCTGACTTCGGGCGTCAGGTGGATCTGGATGCGGCTGCCTTCCATTACCACCGGCGTGAACTGCAACCGCACACCGAAATCGCGATAGGTGATGGTCATATTGCCATTGCTGTCGACCGACCGGATCGGAATCTGCCCGCCGGCAAGGAAGCTGGCATTGACGCCCGAGAGCGTCGTGAGGTTCGGCTCCGCCAGCGTGCGCACCAGGCGCTTGGCTTCCAGCGCGTTGATCATCGCCGAGATGTTGATGCCGGTCGCGCCCGAGATCACCTGCGTGATGAAGGCCGAGAAGGTCTCCGCCGGCGCCGAGGGTGCGTCGGGTGAACTGCCGCCGATACCGCCCTCGAAGCCCGGCCCGCTGCCGCGCCAGGAGATGCCGAGCTGTCGCCCGGCATCGCGCTGCGCCTCGAGGATACGGACCTCGAGATTGACCTGCTGGCCGCCCGCAATGGTCATGGTATTGACGATGGCGGGGCTGCCGTACTGGGCAACGATCTCGAGCGCCTTGTCCATCGAGGCCTGGTCCGGCACCGTGCCGGAGAGCCGCACGCGGCCGTTAACGGCGCCGACATTGACCTTGGCCGCCGGCAGCGCGTCGCGGATAGCGCGCGCCATGTCCTTGGTGTCGGCCCCCACCTCGACCGCCAGCAGGCCGACCGGTGCGCCGGTCTCGGAGAAGAGGTTCACCGTGGTGGTGCCGAAGGCACGGCCGACGAGATAGAGCGAACGATCGGTGATCGGCTGCGCATCGGCGATCAGCGGATCGGCGACGACGATCTTGCCGACGGGATCGGAGATGGTCACCGTCACGGCCTGCGACACGGGCAGGTTGATGCGCATCACCGATGTCGTCGCGAGATCGTAATGCACGGTCTGTGCCTGCGCTGGGACGGCGGCCATGAGCATCGCGAGCAGCAGGGCGCTCAGCAGCAGGAAACTGGCCTTGGCGGTGATCATGGAGGTGGACTTTCGAAGAAGAGATGTGGCGGCCATTACTTGGTCCAGAAAGGGCTGGAGGCGCGGATCGCCTGGTTTGCCGACTCCTCGGCGGTCACGCCCTCGGGCGAGTCCGCGAAGGGGCGAAGCACCAGGGTCAGCTCACCCTCGGCCATGGAATTGATGATGAGCTCAGCCTGCGGCGTATCGAGCTCGAGCGTTGCGAGAACGGTGGCGTCGGCGTTCGCAGCTGCGCTCTCGTCGGTCCCCTCGCCCTCCGCCCTCTTCTCGCCGAGCCGGCCGTTGACGGCCAGCACGCGCACGTTGCGGACGATGGTCTCGGTCACCCGGCGATCGACGAGGGTTCTGGTCGCAACGACGTCGACGCGATCGTTGGGCTGGATGAAGCCGCCGGATGCGGACGCGGCGTTGACCGGCACGGAGACGCCGCGCTTGCCGGTTTCCAGCACGCTTGCGAGATACCCGCCCCCAGGTGCCGCGAGCTTTTGCTGCAGTACCGGCTCGCCCGGCAGAATCTCGCTGCGTGCCACCGAGCCCTCGAGCTGGGTGATTGCCTCTGGACTCACTGCGCTCGTGACATATTCCTCGCGCACGGCCGCTTCGGGCCAGTCGGTCCACTCAACCGCCGCCGCGGTGACGCGCTGGCCGATCGTGATGGGCTCCTTGGCGACGAGCACCTGCACTGTCGGGGCGGCGGGCGGTGGGGCCACGACTTCAGGAGGTGACTCCTGTCCCACCAGGGCGGCCATGAATGCTGCAAGACCGCCGGCGATCAACGCGACGGCGATGAGAATGATACGAGATGGCGCCAGACCTCCACCCGGACGGCGGATCGCCTTGGCTTGCCTGGCGCCCGCCAGCCCGCCGTCGGCAGCATTGGCGATGATATTGCGCAGCGCCTGCTCGCGCAGATCGTCCATGCCACGCCGGCCGGCGCGCCCTTCATTCGGCTTGACCACAAAGCTCGGTGTGGGCTCCTCGATTGGCAAGGCCGGCGCGGCGACGAAGGCCGGCTCGGACGGTGCGTCGTCCTCGGGCTCGTCGAGCGCCTCACGCATCAGCTCGAGCGGCGACGGCTGCGTCCGACGACGCAGGCTGCCGGTCGAGAGCAGTCGTTCATTGGCCGCACGCAGGTCCCCTTCTGGGGTCTCCTCCACCTTCATGGCGCTTGACTGGGTACGCCGGAGCACACCACTCCTCACGAGTTCTCTAACTGCACACTGGACACCCCGGCATGTGCCCGGTGACCCCCACTCGCCGATCATCGGCCAAAAGTGCTGCTGGTTTGGTGCCAAACCCGGCGCAGTTTGACCGATTGCGGCAAGGTTCTGTTGGCACTTTCGCAGAGGCACGATGAGGCCGTTGTCGCCTCTCTCCCCTTGTGGGGCCTCTCAGTCTGCATCCCTCCCCCTTGTGGGGAGGGCAAGCAGAGCTAGGCGCGTGAGCGCCGTAGCGGCGCTAGGGTGGGGGTGGAAACTCGCACCGGCGCGTAGGCTTATCCCCCACCCAGCTGCGCTAAGGTCCTGTCGGACCTAAGCTTCGCTGCCCTCCCCACAAGGGGGAGGGAGAGCGAGAGCTCTCGGTTTACGACCAGCACCGAGCCCGCTACGCTCAGAGCAAACAACCAAATCGGAGGGATGCATCATGGCGAGGGTTTTGGTCACCGGCGGCAGCGGCAAGCTCGGGAGGGCCGTGCTCAAGGATCTGGTGCAGAACGGCTATGCCGTCCTCAACCTCGACCAGACGATGCCGCGCGATCCCATCTGCCCCACCGTCCGGATCGACCTTTCCGACTTCGGCCAGGTGCTCGAGGCGATGATGGGGGTCGACGAGCATCGCGGCCCCTATGACGCGGTGGTGCACCTCGCCGCCATTCCGGCCCCCGGCCAGTTCGCCAATTCCCGCACCTTCAAGAACAACGTGCCCTCGAGCTACAACGTCTTCGAGGCGGCGCGGCAGGCCGGCATCAAGACCGTGGTCTTCGCCTCCAGCGAGACCGTGCTCGGCCTCCCCTTCGACAAGCCGCCGCCGTACATCCCGGTCGACGAGGAGTACTTCCCCCGCCCGGAGACCGCCTATTCGCTGGGAAAACTGCTCGACGAGACCATGGCCGCCCAGTACTGCCGCTGGGATCCCGAGCTCAAGATGGTCGGCCTCAGGTTCTCCAACGTCATGGACGTCGAGGACTACAAGGCGTTTCCGGCCTTCGATTCCGATCCTCGCAAACGCAAGTGGAACCTCTGGGGCTATATCGACGCCCGGGACGGGGCGCAGGCGGTGCGTCGCGGCATCGAAGCCGAATTCAAGGGCTTCGAGGCCTTCATCATCGCCAATGCCGACACGGTGATGCGGCGCGACAATGCCTCGCTCGTCGCCGAGGTCTTCCCCGACGTGCCGATCAAGGGCAGCCTCTCGCCCAACGGCACGCTGCTTTCCATCGACAAGGCCAAGCGCCTGCTTGACTACAACCCGCAATATTCCTGGCGGAACCACGTGTGATGATCCGGCTCGGCGGGCATGGGCTGCCGGTCGGCAGCGAGGACCCTTACGCCTTCGCGCGAGCGCATCGCGACTATGGCTATGGCGCGGCGTACCTGCCGCAAAGCCTCACCACAGCCGATGGGCAGCTGCTCGCCGATTGGGAGAAGGCCTTCGCCGCCGAGGACGTGGTGCTGGCCGAGATCGGCATCTGGCGCAACCTCAGCGATCCCAACCCGGCCGCCCGGAAGGCCAACATGGACTTCGCCGCCGAAAAGCTCGCGGTGGCCGATGCAGTGGGCGCCGGCTGCGCCGTAACCTATATCGGCTCGCGCTCGGTCGGCGCCGAGTACTTCCGCTCCGGCCCGGACAATTTCACCCAGGACGCTTTCGACGAGGCCGTCGCCACCTGCCGCGAGCTCATCGACCTAGTGGAGCCCAAGCGGACCAAATTCGCGCTGGAGATGATGCAGTACTCGCTGCCCGACAGCGTTCAGAGCTACGTCGATCTCATCCGCGCGGTCGACCGCCCGGCCTTTGCCGCGCATCTCGATCCAGTCAACCTGGTGATGAGCCCGCGCACCTACTGGTCGACCGGCGCCCTCATCGACGAGTGCTTTGCAAAGCTCGGCGAGTGGATCGTCTCCTGCCACGCCAAGGACGTCACCAACATCCACCACCCCTCCTCGCTCGAATTCGCCGAATGCCAGATCGGCGAGGGGGTGCTGGACTACCGCGCCTACTTGCGGGCGCTGGACCGCATGCCACGCGAAATCCCGCTGATGCTGGAACACCTTACCGGCGACGAATACGCCATCGCCCGCGACCGCATCTTTACCGTGGGGGACGAGGTGGGCGTGCGGTTTTCCAGCCGCTAGCGCCCCGCCCGGCTACGTCTGGCTCGCCGTCACCTGTTCGACCAGCTCTTCGGGGATGTCGTCAAAGGACGCGTAGTTCATGTTGTAGAGCTTGGCGTAGAGGCCCTTGCGCGTCATCAGCTCGTCGTGCGAGCCGCTCTCCACCACCTCGCCCTGCTGCAGCACGATGATGCGATCGGCGTTGCGGATGGTCGCCAGCCGGTGGGCGATAACGAGGCCGGTGCGGCCTTCCAGCACCTTCTGCAGCGCCTTCTGGATCAGCATCTCGGTATAGCTGTCGATATTGGCGGTGGCTTCGTCGAGAACGAGGATCTTCGCGTCGGCCACCAGCGCGCGGGCGAAGGAGAGCAGCTGGCGCTGCCCAAGCGACAGGTTGCCGCCGCGCTGCTCGAGCTTGGTGTCGTAGCCATCGGCGAGCGACATGATGAAGTCGTGTGCGCCCACCGCCTTGGCGGCGTCTATCACCTGCTCGCGGGTGGCGGATTCCTTGTTGTAGCGGATGTTCTCGATGACCGTGCCGGTGAACAGGAACGGCTCTTGCAGCACCATGGCGACC
>DATCRS010000132.1:0-13458 GCA_036568845.1 Devosia sp.
TGGTGATCGCTCCTGACGCGACGATCGGCACCATCGGGGGTGGGGCGCTGGAATATATGGTGATCGACCGGGCCCGCCAGGTGCTGCGCGATGGCCTGCCCGACGACACCATGGACATTCCGCTGGGCCCCGAGATCGGGCAGTGTTGCGGGGGACGGGTGGTAGTGTCGCTGCGACCGGCTGGCAACGCCGCCGAATTTGTCGCGCGGCTGGAGCAGGCCGACGCCAAGCGTCCGCACGTCTTTCTCTTCGGTGCGGGCCATGTCGGCCACGCTCTCGCCCGCGCACTGGCAGCGCTGCCGCTCCAGGTGCACGTGATCGACACGCGGCCGGACGAACTCACTGGCCTGCCGGACAATGTCGAGGCCCGCGCCCTCGCCATGCCGGAAGCGGCTGTGCGTTCCGCACCCGAGGGCAGCTCCTACGTCATCCTCACCCACGACCACGCGCTCGATTTCCTTATCGCCGCCGAGGCGCTGAAGCGTCCTGATGCACCCTATGTCGGCATGGTCGGCTCACGCACCAAGCGGGCAAGATTCCACTCCTGGTATCTCGCCGAGGGCGGCGGCACCCCGAAAAGCTTCGACCGCCTCGTCCTGCCCATCGGCGGCAAGGCCTTTCCCGATGGGCTTGGGGATAAGCGGCCGGAGGTGATCGCGGCGCTGGCGGCGGCCGAGATTCTGGTACAGATAGGCACGAAACCGTCAAAGAGGCCGGCCGCGGGGGTGGCAGGGATGGCTGATGGACGCTGAACTGCCGTTCCGTTTGGAGCTCGCGGGGATCACCAAGCGCTTCCCGGGCGTGGTCGCAAACGACGACGTCGGCTTTGCCGTGCGGCCGGGCGAGATTCACGCGTTGCTCGGCGAGAACGGCGCCGGCAAGTCCACCCTGGTCAAGATGATCTACGGCATCCTGCAGCCCGATGCCGGCACGATCACCTGGAACGGCCACCCGGTGGTCGTGCCCAATCCGAAAGCCGCGCGAAAGCTCGGCATCGGCATGGTGTTCCAGCATTTTTCGCTGTTCGAGGCCCTCACGGTGCTCGAAAACATCGCGCTCGGCCTCGACGCCAAGGTGCCGGCCCGCGAGCTCGAAAGCCGCATCCGCGCGATCATGCAGCAATATGGCCTCATGCTCGATCCGCACCGCATCGTCTCCACCCTCTCGGTGGGCGAGCGGCAGCGCATCGAGATCGTCCGCGCGCTGCTGCTCGAGCCCCAGCTTCTCATCATGGACGAGCCCACTTCGGTGCTCACCCCGCAGGAGGTCGACCAGCTTTTCGTCGTGCTGCGGCAGCTGGCGCAGGAGGGCTGCTCGATCCTCTACATTTCGCACAAGCTGCACGAGATCAAAGCGCTCTGTGACACGGCGACCATCCTCCGCGGTGGCAAGGTGGTCGATACCTGCGACCCCAAGGTCGAGACCTCGCGCTCAATGGCCGAGAAGATGATCGGCGCGGGCCTCAAGGACATCGTCAAGGGCAAGAACCGGACATTCGGCGCGCCGCGCTTCTCGGTGAAGCACCTGTCGCTAAAGTCCGACGCGCAGTTCGGCGTGTCGCTGGAAGATATCGGGTTCGAAGTCCGGGCCGGCGAGATCTTCGGCATCGCGGGAGTTGCGGGCAATGGCCAGAACGAGCTGCTCTTGGCGCTCGATGGCGAAGTGCCGGTCGGGCGCGATGCCATCGTCATGGACACCACCGCGGTGGGCGAGTTGCATCCCAGCGAGCGCCGCAAGCTCGGCCTCTGCGCCGTGCCCGAGGAGCGGCATGGGCATGCGGCCGTGTCCGACTTCACCCTCTCCGACAACACGGTGCTCACCGCGCGCGACCGCCTGCGCATGGTCACCGGTGGGCTGATCAAGGCCGGCGCAGCGAAGACCTATACCGGCGAGGTGATCACCACCTTTGCGGTGAAGGCACTGGGGCCGAGCGCGACGGCTGGATCCCTTTCAGGCGGCAATCTACAGAAGTACATCATGGGTCGCGAGATCCTGCAAAAACCCTCGGTGCTGGTCGTGAGCCAGCCGACTTGGGGCGTCGATGCCGGGGCGGCGGCGGCCATCCACCAGGCCATTGTCGACCTCGCCGCGCAGGGCTCGGCGGTGGTGGTCATCAGCCAGGATCTCGACGAGCTCTTGGCGCTCTGTGACACGCTGGCGGTGATCAACAGCGGCCGGTTGAGCCAGAAAATGGTAGTGGGCGAGGTCTCGATCGAAGAGATCGGACTCCTCATGGGCGGCGTGCATGGCACGGCCGAGGAAACGCATATTGCACCGGGGGCGGCGCATGCAGTTCCGGCTTGAGAAGCGGCCGCAGCCGAGCCGGCTGATGCTCTATGCAGCGCCGGTGCTGGCGGTGCTCTTGACCATGGTGGCCGGCGCCGTCCTCTTTTCGGCGCTCGGCTACAACGGCATCGGCGCCGTACTCGAAATCTTCACCAAGCCGCTGACCAATCCGCTGAAATGGCAGGATCTCGGGGTCAAGGCGGCGCCGCTCATCATCATCGCGGTAGGCCTCTCCATCGCCTATCGGGCCAATGTCTGGAACATCGGTGCCGAGGGGCAATATGTAGCCGGGGCGCTGGGCGGCACGGCGGTGGCCCTCCTCACCATGAAGATGCAGGGGCCGTGGATCCTCCCGGTGATGATCCTTTGCGGCATCCTCGCCGGCATGGCCCTCGCCGCGATCCCCGCGTTCCTCAAGACGCAGCTCGACGTCAACGAAATCCTGACGACGCTGATGCTCAACTATGCCGTCGTGCAGTTGCTCTACTTCCTCTTGCGCACCTCGTGGAAGGACCCGATGGGCTTCTCCTTCCCCAAGACGCCGCTCTTCACCGCCAGCCAGTCGCTACCCTTTCTCTGGCCCGGGACGATCATGCACTGGGGCGTACCGACGGCCATCGTCGTCGCCCTGGTGGCGTGGTTCGTGATGAGCCGCTCGGTGTTCGGCTTCCAGGTGCGGGTGGTCGGCTCGGCACCAAACGCGGCGCGCTATGGTGGTTTCTCGGCCAAGCGCACGGTGTGGTTGGCGCTGCTGGTGTCCGGCGGGCTGGCGGGGCTGGCCGGCGTGCTCGAGGCGGCCGGCCCGTTCCGGCAGCTCGTGCCGGCCTTCCCGACCGGCTACGGCTTTACCGCCATCATCGTCGCCTTTCTCGGCCGGCTCAGTCCGCTAGGCTGCGTGATCGCAGGCCTCGTTCTCGCCATCTCCTATGTCGGTGGCGAGGTGGCGCAGACGACGCTGGGGCTGCCGAGCGCCGCGACCGGCATCTTCCAGGGCATGCTGCTCTTCTTCCTGCTCGCTGGTGACGTCTTCGTGCGCTACCGGCTGAAGGCCGTCTCCACACGTCCGGCGGGAGAAGCGGCATGAGCATCGAGTTCATCGTCGCCATCATCGTGGCCATCGTTTTGGTCGCCACCCCTATCCTCCTCGCGGGCCTCGGCGAGCTGGTGGTGGAGAAGGCGGGTGTGCTCAACCTCGGCGTCGAGGGCATGATGCTGATCGGCGCGGTCACCGGGTTTGCCGTTACAGCCACGTTCGGCAATCCCTACCTCGGCGTGCTGGCTGCGGCCCTTGCCGGTTCGGCGGCCTCGATGATCTTCGGCTTCCTGACCCTTTCGCTCTCGGCCAACCAGGTGGCGACCGGCCTGGCGCTCACCATCTTTGGCGGCGGCTTTTCGGCGCTGGCCGGCAAGGCGTTTCTCGGCCGCACCGTGCCGGCTTTCACCCAGCTTTTTCCCGGCGAGCTTGCGACCCACCCGATCTGGCGGGTGATCTTCGGTTATTCGCCCATCGTCTATTTCTCGCTCTTCATGTGCGCCGCCATCGCCTGGTTCTTGAAGCGCACGCGGTCAGGCCTCATCCTTCGCGCCGTGGGCGAGAACGATCTCTCCGCGCACTCCATCGGCTATTCGGTACTCGGCGTTCGCTATGCGGCGGTCGCCTTCGGCGGCGCCATGGCCGGCATCGCGGGCTCGATGTTCTCGCTCGTCCTCACCCCGATCTGGGCCGAGGGGCTCACCGCGGGCCGCGGCTGGATCGCGCTGGCGCTGGTGGTGTTTGCGGCGTGGAAACCCTACCGGCTGCTCATCGGCGCCTATCTCTTCGGCGCGGTGATGACGCTCGAGGTCCACGCAAAAGCGGCCGGCGGCTTCTTTTCGGCACTGCCGAGCGAGCTCTGGGCGGCGCTGCCTTATCTGGCTACGATTGTCGTCCTCGTTCTGATTTCCTTGCGCCGCAGCGGGCTGAGCGGCGCGCCGGCTTGTCTCGGCAAGCCCTTCATACCCACGGCTTAGGGCGCTTGCGGCCGCCCTTGGAATTGCGAGTGAACAACATGTCATGCAGGGAGATACAATCATGACCATGGCTACCCGTCGTACCATCCTCAAAGGCGGCCTGACGCTGGCCGCCCTGCCGGCGCTCTCGGGCATCGCGCTCGGGCAGGAAAAACTGAAGGTCGGCTTCGCCTACCTCGCCGTTCCGGGCGACTACGGCTGGACCTATGCCCACGACCAGGGCGCCAACGACCTCATCGAGGCGCTGGGCGACAAGGTCGAAGTCACCAAGGTCGAAAATGTCGGCGAGGCCGGCCCGAACGTCGAGCGCGTGCTGCGCGAGCTCGCCCAGCAGGGCAACAAGCTGATCTTCGCCACCACCTTCGGCCACATGGAAGCGGCGGTGAAGGTCTCGGCCGAGTTCCCGGACGTGATCTTCGAGCACTGCACCGGCTACATGACCGCACCGAACCTGGGCACCTACAATGCCCGCTTCTACGAAGGCCGCGCGGTGATCGGCACCATTGCCGGGCACATGTCCAAGGCCGGCGTCGCCGGTTACATCGCCTCCTTCCCGATCCCCGAAGTGGTGATGGGCATGAACGCGTTTGTCATCGCCGCCCGCAAGGTGAACCCCAACTTCGTGCTCAAGGCAGCCTATCTGTCGACCTGGTTCGACCCGGCCAAGGAAGGCGCGCAGGCCCAGGCCTTCATCGACCAGGGCTGCGACTTCATCACCCAGCACACCGACTCGCCGGCCCCGGTGGAGCTCTGCGAGCGCCTCGGCGTGCCGTGCTTCGGCCAGGCCTCCGATATGTCGGCCTTTGGCCCCAAGATGTGCCTCACCTCGATCGTCGACAACTGGGGCCCGCACTATATCCGGACCGCCGAAGCCGTCATCGCAGGCACCTGGAAGCCCGCGCAGCCTTGGGATGGTCTCAAGGAGGGCGGCCTTGTCGTGACCCCGTACAATGCCACCGTGCCGGCGGACGTGCAGGCCGCTGCCGATGCAGTGAAGCAGGGCCAGATCGATGGCACGTTCCACATCTTCAAGGGACCGCTCAAGGACAAGGACGGCGGTGAGTTCGTCGCCGACGGCGTCACCCCCGACGACGGCTTCCTGCTCTCCATGCAGACCTATGCCGAGGGCATCGAGGTTATCCAGTAAGGCTCGACTTTGGCGGGGCGGGCCAGATCGTCCGCTCCGCTTCGATTGTGCCCGGACCTCGTGGTTCCACAAGCTCACCATGAGGTCCTCGGGCGCAGCGTGCCCTGCAGGTGAGCTTGTCGAACCACGAGGGCGTGGCATTCCACCGTACACGGGACTATCGCCCACATGACCGACTTCGCGATCTTTTGGGAATGGCTGAGCTTTGCGGCGCGGTGGACGCATGTGATCACGGCCATCGCCTGGATCGGCTCGAGCTTCTACTTCATCGCGCTCGACCTGGGACTTCGCAAAACCCCGTCGCTGCCGCCGCTCGCGCATGGCGAGGAGTGGCAGGTGCATGGGGGCGGATTCTACCACATCCAGAAATACCTGGTGGCGCCGGACTTCCTCCCCGAGCACCTCACCTGGTTCAAGTGGGAGAGCTATGCCACCTGGCTCTCGGGCTTTTCGCTGCTGGTCATCGTCTACTATGTCGGCGCCGATCTCTTCCTCATCGACCGGCATGTGCTCGATATCGCCAACTGGCAGGCGATCGCACTATCGGCCGGGTCGATCGTCCTAGGTTGGGTGATCTACGACACGCTCTGCAAGTCGCCCGTCGGCCAGTCGACCTTCGGGCTGATGCTGGTGCTGTTCGTCATCCTGACGGCGATGGCGTGGATCTACACCCAGCTCTTCACCGGCCGGGCGGCGATGCTGCACATGGGCGTATTCACCGCGACGATAATGACGGCCAACGTGGCGGCAATCATCATTCCCAACCAGACCATCGTGGTGGCGGACCTCAAGGCGGGCAGGGTGCCGGACGCCAAGTACGGCAAGATCGCCAAGCAGCGCTCGCTGCACAACAACTACCTGACGCTGCCCGTCATCTTCTTCATGCTGTCGAGCCACTATCCGCTGGCCTTCGCGACGCAGTGGAACTGGGTCATCGCCTCGCTGATCTTCCTCGAGGGCGCCATCATCCGGCACTGGTTCAACACGCGGCATGCGCGCAAAGGCAGCCCGCACTGGACCTGGCTGGCGGCCGTGGTGATCTTCATCTTTATCGCCTGGCTGTCTTCCGCGCCAAAACTCGGCGACAGCCGCGAGGACATCGCCAGCGCTACCGCGCAGCGCTTCATCGATAACCAGCATTTTGCCGCCGTGCGCGACACGGTGATCGGCCGGTGCTCGATGTGCCACGCCGCGAGCCCGAGTTGGGAAGGCGTGCACGAGGCGCCCAAGGATGTGCATCTCGATACCGACCTGGCCGTCGCCAACCACGCCAAGGAGATCGCCATTCAGGCCGGCTACAGCCACGCCATGCCGCCCGGCAACGTCACCGAGTTGACCCAGGAGGAGCGCGACCTGCTGGTCGCCTGGTTCCGCGAGGGATCCACACAATGAAGGTCAAGATTCTCCGCGGCCGCGTCCTCACCTTCCTAGAAGAACCGCAGGCGGTCGACGATCACGCCAGCTATCGCCACATCGAGGACGGCGCGGTGGTCATCGGCGACGGCAAGATCGTCATGGTCGGCGAGTGGGATGAGCGCGCCGCATCGCACCACGACGATGCCGACATCGTCGACCATCGCCCGCACCTCATCGTGCCCGGCCTCATCGATCCGCACATCCACTTCCCGCAGATGCAGGTCATAGGCTCCTATGCGGCGAACCTCCTCGAGTGGCTCAACACCTACACCTTCGTGGAGGAACAGAAGTTCGCGGACTCGAGCCACGCGACCCGGATCGCTTCGCGCTTTTTCGATGAGCTTGTCCGCCACGGAACCACGACTGCAGCGGCCTATTGCTCGGTGCATCCGCAGTCGGTCGATGCCTTCTTCTCCGAGGCCGAAAAGCGCGGCATGCTGATGGTCGGCGGCAAGGTCATGATGGACCGCAACGCCCCGCCGGGCCTCCTGGACACGCCACAATCAGGCTACGACGAGACCAAGGCCGGCATCGCCAGGTGGCACGGCAAGGGTCGCGCGCACTACGCCATCACGCCGCGCTTCGCCATCACCTCGACGCACGAGCAGATGGCCATGGCCGAGGCGCTGGCCAAGGAGTTCCCCGAGCTCCATATCCAGACCCATGTGTCTGAAAATCTTGCCGAAATCGCCTACGCCAACGAGCTTTACCCAAATTATGGCGACTATGTCGGCATCTACGAGAAGTTCCACCTCCTCGGCCCGAAGACGCTGCTCGGCCACGCCATCCACCTCAGCCATCGCGAGGTGGAAGTTCTCTGCCAGACCAAGGCGGTAGCGGTCTTCTGTCCGACCTCCAACCTCTTCATCGGCTCGGGCCTTTTCGACTACGATCGACTGCACACTCACGGCGTCCGCATTGCCGCGGCGACCGATGTCGGTGGCGGCACCAGCTATTCGATGCTCCGCACCATGGACGAGGGCTACAAGGTTTTGCAGCTGCGCGGCCAAAGGCTTACGCCGCTGCGCTCGTTTTACCACATGACCCTCGGCAATGCCCGGGCGATGAGCCTCGATGGCGAGATCGGCGCGCTGAAGCCAGGCAATGCCGCCGACATCGTGGTGCTCAACTCCCGCGCCACCCCGCAGATGGCGCTGCGGATGGAAACCATCGAAACGCTGAGCGAGGAACTGTTCCTTTTGCTGACTTGCGGCGACGATAGGGCAGTGGCAGAGACCTACGTTGCCGGCAAGCCGCTGAAGTCCGCACTGGCGGCGTAGAAGTGCCACGCCCTCGTGGTTCGACAGGCTCACCATGAGGGCTACTGGCAGGCCGTGAACGATCTGAGGCCTTATCCTGAGCTTGTCGAAGGACGAGGCCGGGCCAACAAAAGGAATGACCGTGTCGAACTACCTCGAAAAGTCCGGCCTCAAGGTCGATGCCCTGCTGGTCGATTTCGTCGAGAAGGAAGCCATTCCCGGTACCGGCGTCACGCCCGATGCCTTCTGGTCCGGCCTTGCGGGCCTGGTGCAGGAGTTCATGCCGCGCAATCGGCACCTCTTGGCCATCCGGAACCGTATGCAGAGCCAGATCGACGACTGGCATCGCAGCAACGGGCCCGTCGCCGCCAATCCGGCCGGCTACGAGCGCTTCCTCGAGGACATCGGTTATCTCGTTCCCGAGCCGGCCGATTTCACCATCGAGACATCCGGGCTCGACCCCGAGATCTCCACCCTCTGCGGCCCGCAGCTGGTGGTGCCCGTTTCCAATGCCCGCTACGCGCTGAACGCTGCGAACGCCCGCTGGGGCAGCCTCTACGACGCGCTCTACGGCACCGATGCCATTGCGCGCGAGGGTGAACTGGCGCCGGGCAAGGGCTACAACCCCAAGCGCGGCGAAGCCGTCGTCGCCTTCGCTGCCGACTTCCTGGACCGGGCGTTCCCCCTCGCCAATGGCAGCCACCGCGACGTGACGGCCTATGTCGTCGCCGAGACACGCGGCATCGCGGCTTTGGCGATCGACACCACGAAGGGCCCGACCACGCTCAAGGATAATACCCAGTTCGTCGGCTATGCCCGCGAAGGGCAGGGTGCCCGCATCCTCCTCAAGCACAATGGCCTCCACGCCGAGCTCGTCATCGACAAGCAGAGCCCGATCGGCCTCACCCATCCGGCTGGCCTCGCCGACGTGGTCGTGGAAGCGGCGCTGACCACGATCCAGGACTGCGAGGACTCGGTGGCTGCCGTCGATGCCGAGGACAAGGTCGGCGTCTACCGCAACTGGCTCGGGCTGATGAACGGCACGCTCGAGGAGACGTTCGAGAAGGGCGGCAAGGCCCTGACGCGCAAGCTGAACCCGGATCGCCATTACACAAGCGTCAAGGGCGGCAGCCTCACGCTCAAGGGCCGTGCCCTGCTGCTCGTCAGGAACGTCGGCCACCTGATGACAACGACCGCGGTGCTCGATGCGGACGGCGCGCCAATCGGCGAAGGCCTTCTCGATGCCGCCGTGACGGCGCTTTGCGCCATGTCCGACAAGGTCAATTCGACCACCGGGGCGATCTATGTGGTCAAGCCCAAGATGCACGGGCCGGATGAGGTCGCGTTCGCCTGCGAGATTTTCGGCGCTGTCGAGAAGATCCTCGGCCTCGAGCCGCTCACCATCAAGATCGGCATCATGGACGAGGAGCGGCGGACGTCCGCCAATCTCAAGGCGGCCATCCATGCCGCCCGGCAGCGGGTCTTCTTCATCAATACCGGCTTCCTCGACCGCACCGGCGACGAGATCCACACCTCGATGGAGGCGGGGCCGGTGCTGCGCAAGGACGACGTCAAGGCAGAGCGCTGGATCCAGGCCTATGAGGACCGCAACGTGCTGATCGGTCTGGCCTGCGGTCTCTCGGGCAGGGCGCAGATCGGCAAGGGCATGTGGGCGCGCCCCGACGACATGGCTGCGATGCTCAAAGCCAAGATCGGCCATCCCAATGCCGGCGCCAACACCGCGTGGGTGCCATCTCCGACGGCAGCCACATTGCATGCGCTGCACTATCACGAGGTCGACGTGTTCGAGGCGCAGAAGCGGCGCCACAACCAGCCGACGCCGGGTCTCGGCGAGCTCTTCTCGATGCCGGTCCTCGGCAAGGACACCCTGACCAAGGCCGAGATCGTCCGCGAAGTCGAAAACAACGCGCAGGGCATCCTCGGCTACGTCGTGCGCTGGGTCGACCAGGGCGTCGGCTGTTCGAAGGTGCCGGACATCAATGATGTTGGGCTCATGGAGGATCGCGCCACCTGCCGCATCTCGTCGCAAGCGATTGCCAACTGGCTGCGGCACGGCTTGGTGAGCCGCGCCGAGATAGAAGAGATCTTCGGCCGCATGGCGGTCGTTGTCGACGGGCAGAATGCCGGCGACCCGCTTTACCAGCCGATGGCGGGCAACCCGTCCTCGGTCGCGTTCCAGGCGGCACTGGCGTTGGCACTCGAAGGCACGGCGCAGCCTTCCGGCTATACCGAACCCCTGCTGCACGCAGCGCGCGAGAAGGTGAAGGCTGCGGCCCACTGACGCCGCGGTTTAGCCATACCGGTCGGGTCAAGTCACGGGGTTGATTTGGCCATTCTGGAGACGTCCATGTACATTCGCCCCATCACCCTCGCCGTGCTCGCAGGCCTCGTCTTTTCATCCACCGTCCAGGCGCTCGAACTCGGCGGCCGCAACTACCCCGATCGGGACGAGCGCACGATCATCGAGGCCTGCCGCGGCCTGGATGCGCAGTCGCGCATGTCGCTCACGTCCGACGTGCCCGACGACATCGAGTCGGCGGATCCCTCCAGCGAATACCGCCTGTCGCAACTGCCCTTTACGCTCGCCGACTGCCGCGGCGCGGGCATCGTCTAGGGAACCAAACTCCAGCTAACACGTTGGCGGCGCAATATGATTGCGTCGCTTACCGGTTATTCATCATGAAATTGTGAGCGGTCAAAAGAACCGCGCAACCATCCTCAGTTCAAGTCGTTCAAGGGGCAGGTCAGCGACTGACCGAACAAGAACAAGAGGAACTCCTATGAAACTCCATACCGTAGTCTCTACTCTTGCCGTGGCTGCCGCGATGACTTTCTCGGGCTCGGCTATGGCTCAGTCCGCGGTCGTGATGGTGGACGGCCTCGAAATCCCCTCCGAGCGCATGCCGGATTTTGAGTCCAAGTGCGCCGCGATCGCGTCGGCTCAGACGGAATCGCTTGCGGCCCCGGTCGAGAACGAAACCGACGCGACCGAAACGGGCAGCACCTCGTCCCCCGACACCGACGATCCTGACCCGGCCAACGAGGACAACCTCGATGCGCTGCTCGCTTCGATCACCGTTGATCAGTGCAAGGAAGCTGGTCTCGTGAAGGGCCCGGTGCCGGCCACGACCCAGTGATCCGTTCCCAAACGGATAGATGATGAAGGCGGGACCCCGGTCCCGCCTTTTTCATATCTCGTGCACGGGCAGATGGATCGCGGTGGGGCGCGCGGGATCGTGGAAGATCTCGATATTGGCCGGCACCAGTCGCGTCGCTTCGCCGAGCGGTTCGTCCGTGCCGGTGTTGCGGGCGAAGCGGGGGTGGGCGCCGCTGGCGATCACCAGCCGCAGGCGATGATCGCGCTGGAAGCAGTGCGCCGTCGCATGCAGCTTGAAGTTGAGCTTCCAGATGTCGTCGATCACTGCCGGCGCCGACGAGGGCACGCGGATGAGGGCGTCGCAGATATTGGCGGAAGCGCCGTTCTCGTCCACGTCGCAGAGCCGCACGAAGAAATCCGCCGTGGGCAGGCTGGCGCGGGCGTAGAGCGTCACCCGCACATTGCCGATGATGGTCACTGGATTGAAGAGCGGCTCGGAGGTGTAGGTCAGTACGTCGTCGCGCCGTTCCAGGGGTGCGTTGTCGACCTTGCCGGCGCCCTTGAAGGCAAACATCGCGCCGCCGATGCTGGGCGTTGGCTTGCGCGGATCGTAGGTATAGCTGTCGGGACCCGAGTCCCGCACCGGCCGCTGTGAGAGCACCTCGTCCGGGTGAATGTGCCAGATCTGGGAATCGGGCAGGCCGGGCGGGTAGTGCTCGAACTCGCGCCACTCTTCGAGGCCGGAAATGTGGATGCGTACCGGGCTGTCGCGCAAGCCGGTGCGATCGCCCAGCAGGTGGGCGCGCATCCAGGTCAGCGTCTCCTTGATGCTCTCGCCCTGCAGTTGCGGCGCGACATGGGTCCATGGGCCGACCGTGAGGTGAGGGCGATGCCCCGCATCCACCAGCGTCTGATAGTCGCGCAGCAGTTGGTCGACCATGAAGTCGTACCAGCCGGAGATGAAGTGGTTGGGCGGCGTACGGGGGCCCAGGCGATGGGTGTGGTCGATCGCTTCCCAGAACGCGTCGTTGCCGACAGCCTCGTTCAGCCAGCGCTTCCAGAAGGGTATGCTGCGCCCGGTGGCACGTTTGTCGGCGTCGATCAGCGGCAGCTTCATCGACACCGCCAATGTGCGCCGCTCGACATCGCCCGAGATCATGCGCTGGAAGAACCGCATGGCATTGTGGCGGATGCCCACCACGGTTTGCAGCCAGGAAAGCCAAAGACCGAGGTGGAAGCCGCCATTGGGGAAGACCACCGAGCGGAACTCGGCGCTCGTCACCTTGGTCGCCATGGCCGAGGTCTTGGGCAGCGCGTCGCAAATCGCCCATTGCGCGTAGCCGAGATAGCTCGGGCCCGAGGTGCCGAGGCGGCCGTCGAACCATGGCTGCGACTTGATCCAGGCCAGCGTATCGAGCCCGTCGCTGCGCTCGTGGATCAGCGGATCGAACTCGCCCCCCGAACGGCCGGTGCCCCGGCAGGATTGCAGCACCACATGGAAGCCGCGTTCGGCGTAGATTTCGGCGACCGTGCCGAAGCCTTTGAGCCCATAGGGCACGCGCATGAGGATGGTGGGATGCCTGCCCTCCAGCCTCGGCGCGTAGTGATCCGTCTCGAGTTCGATACCATCGCGCATGGGCAGTCGCAATCCGCGATGCCGGACGACACCACAGATGCGCTTGGGCAGGCCGTTGATCTCGGCCAGGAAACGGCTCGCAATACTCATTCGATCAGGGCGAACCGGTCGACATCGAACATGCCCTTATCGGTGATTTTCAGGTGTGGAATGACGGGCAGCGCGAGGAACGCGACCTGCAGGAAAGGCTCGGGCAATATGCAGCCCAGGACCTTGGCCGCATCACGCAGGCCGTGCAGTTTTTCGGCTACCGTTTCGAATGGCAGGAGGCTGATGAGCCCTGCCAGCGGCAGGGCGAGTTCCGCGGTCACTTCGCCATCCTCGGCGACGACGAAGCCGCCGCCCAGTTCGATGAGCCGGTTGACCGCCACTGCCATGTCGGCGTCATTGGCGCCGACCACCGTGATGTTGTGGCTGTCGTGGCCGACCGACGAGGCTATGGCGCCACGGGTCAGGCCGAAACCGGTGACGAAGCCGCGCCCGATATTGCCGTTTTTGCCGTGCCGCTCGATCACCGCCACCTTGATGATGTCGGCACCCAAATCCGGCTGCAATCCGAGATCACTCACCTCCAATACGGCTCCCT
>DATCRS010000133.1:0-8525 GCA_036568845.1 Devosia sp.
ACGATCCTCAAGGCGCTGTCGGTCCGGCCGGCGCACCTCCTCCGCGAGCCCTAAACTGAATGCTGGCCGAAGCCGCCGCTGGGCCGTCGGCTCGCTCGAACAAGGCCCGCTCCGCCGGGTCGCCGTGCTGGCCGACGACAGCCTGCGGATCGAGCCCTATGCCAGCCCGCTGCCGGTGTGGGGAACTAGAGGGCCAGCTTGCCGAAGAGGCCTGGTAGCGGCGCCAAAGCGTTGACCAGCCCGGTCAACTGGTTGAGGACCGCGGCGACCTGGTTGATGGCTTCCGTGGCCTTCGCAAGCTTCAGCGCCTCTGTCTTGGCGGCAGCCGCCTGGCTCGCGAGTTGCTGCCCAGCCGCGCTGGCGGCCGCAATCTGGTCCACGACCCTGATGCCTTGCGCCTCGTGGCGCGCCAGCGCCTGCAGAAGTCGTTGTCGATTCTGACGGGCCGCCGCGCGTTCGGGCGTTCCCAGTGCCGACGCGTAGAGGATGCGCGTGGCCGCCACCGCCGCTTCGATCAGTGCCGTGTGAGCGTCGGACCAGGCGGCCAGTTGCTCTGCGATGGTGTTGCCGGGCATGGCGACCTCCTTCAGGACTTGAGCGTGGCGGCGGCCTGCGCAATTGCCTTCGCCGCCTCGGCGAGCCGGGTTGCGTAGGCCACCATTTCCTTGAACGTGGCACCTGCCCGTGCCGCGGCGGCGAGTTCGCGATGCGCATCGCCGAGCAACACGAAGCCGTTCCGCAAGGCAGATCGCTGCCTAAGCGCATCGAATTCGGTAAACACCGCATCCTGCTTGCCGCGAATCACCTGTGGCCCCTGCCCGGCGGCGATAGCCTGCTCGAGCGCTTCGCTCGCGGCCTCGAGACGCAGCAGCGCCTGCGCCGTGCTGTTGCGGCGCAGGGCCTCGTCGGCTGCCGCTAGCACAGCCGTCGCTTCCTGCACGAACGGATCGGACGCAACGATGATCTTGCGCAACGCGGTCGCCCGTGCGTGCTCGAAGTAGAGGTTGCCTACGGTGCCAACGATTGACGCCACCGCCCCGAGCTGTGCCGGCGAGATCTTGGAGAGGCTGGTCACCTTGCTAACTGCGCCGCTCAGAGCGCCGACCGAGTTGGCGAGATCGGTGAGCGACTTGCCGAACGCATCGGCATCCTTGCGACTGTCGGCGGCGAGTTGCCCCAAGGCCGCCGCATAACCAACCAGTGCATCACCGAGTGCCACGACATTGGCCGCGTGGAAGGGCGTCTCGACCGCCTTGCCGCTGGCATCCACGAGGTAGCATCGGTCCATCGATGTGCGCGGATCGGCGAGCTGGATGCACCCCTCGCTGAAGTTGAGCGCCACGCGATTGTCCGCAAGCTCCTGCTTGATGCGGCCGGCCTCCTGCGTGCTGAACGCCGCAAGCTGCTCCTGCTGTGCTTTGACCGCCGCCGAGGTCGCGGTGCCGAAGCCACCCACCGCGCTCGTCAGCCTGCCGCTCGTGCACCCAGCGAGCAGCGCCGCAACCAGCGCAGCGGCAGTGAGCGCGCGCATCACGGCGCCGGGAAGTTTGCGGCGTTGAAGAAGGTCCTCATGGCCTGAAACTCGGCGTCTGAGAGCGCATGGGTCTCGTCGCGGTCGCCAAGCCCAAAAGTGGTTCCTTTGACCACCAGTCGAACCCTGCGCTCTTGCGGTGAGTTGCCGGCCTGCAACTCGCAGAGAACCTTGGGATCGTTACCCGGCACATCTGCAAAGCAGGTAATCGCATCGGAACCGTTCGCTCGCCGCACCTTGTAGAGCTTCACCTGATCCGTCTTCTTGGGTGCGACCGGCGGCCTCTTGCCGGGTGCCCACGTCCGGATCAGCATGGACGCCTGATCGCTGCCCACGTTTTCGACCGTCAGGACCAGATAGGTCCCACCGGACTCTGCGTCGATAGAAACCGATGCCATGATAGTCCCCCGTGCGCCCCCGCTCTATTGCTAGAGTTGGGTGCCGCGGATGTAATGTTCGGAGAATTGCGGACGACCTAAGTAAAAGAGGAGGCCCGCCTGTACCTCCGCTGCCATGTCCCGCCGGTTGCGAACAAAACGCGAATAAGGCCTACTGGGGGGATCATAGCCCCCGGACGATTCGCCACGTGCTCGATACGCCTGCCTATCTCGACAAACTCAATCCCGAGCAGCGGCGGGCGGTGGAACACGCGGGCGGGCCGCTGCTGGTGATCGCAGGGGCAGGCTCGGGCAAGACCAATACGCTCGCCCATCGCGTCGCGCACCTGATCGTCAACGGCGCCGACCCACGCCGCATCCTGCTGATGACATTTTCGCGCCGCGCCGCGGCTGAGATGACCCGACGTGTCGAGCGCATCGCCGGCCAGGTGATGGGTACGACCTCGGGCGCCGTAGCCGATGCGCTAACCTGGTCGGGCACCTTCCATGGCATCGGCGCGCGGCTCTTGCGCGAGTTCGCGCAGCAGATCGGGCTCGACCCCGCCTTCACCATCCACGACCGCGAGGACTCCGCCGACCTACTCAACCTCATCCGCCACGAGATGGGCCTGTCGGAGGCGAAGACGCGCTTCCCGGCCAAGGGCACCTGCCTTGCGATCTATTCGCGCGTGGTGAATGCCGAGGCCGATCTCGATGAGGTGCTGCGGCAGCATTTTCCGTGGTGCGCCACCTGGGGCACGCAGCTCCGCGACCTCTTCGGCGCCTATGTCGAGGCCAAGCAGCGGCAGAACGTGCTCGATTACGACGACCTGCTGCTCTATTGGGCCGCGATGGTGAAGGTCGAGCCGATCGCGGCCGAGCTCGGCAGCCGCTTCGACCATGTGCTGGTGGACGAATACCAGGACACCAACAAGCTGCAGTCATCGGTGCTCTTGGCGCTCAAGCCGCACGGCGAGGGACTAACCGTCGTCGGCGATGATGCGCAATCGATCTATTCGTTCCGCGCCGCGACGGTGCGCAACATTCTCGACTTTCCGGCAAGCTTCAATCCGGCCGCCGACATCGTCACCCTGGACCGGAACTACCGCTCGACCCAGCCGATCCTCGATGCTGCGAATGCCGTGATCGGCGAAGCGAAGGAGCGCTTCACCAAGAACCTCTGGACCGAGCGGCACTCCACCGACAAGCCGCAGCTCGTGACTGTGCGCGACGAGTCCGACCAGGCGAAATACGTCGTCGAACGTGTGCTGGAGGGCCGCGAGGCCGGGCTGACGCTGAAGCAGCAGGCCGTGTTGTTCCGCTCATCCAGCCATTCTGGTGCACTGGAGATCGAGCTCACGCGCCGGAACATCCCGTTCGTGAAGTATGGCGGCCTCAAATTCCTCGATGCCGCGCATGTAAAGGACATGCTGGCGCTGCTGCGCTGGGTGGAGAATCCGCGCGACCGCGTCGCCGGTTTCCGCGTGCTGAACCTCCTGCCCGGCGTCGGGCCGGGGTCAGCGGGCAAGGTGCTCGATGCGATGGCGGCGTCACCCGCTCCGGTGCAGCACCTCGTCGACACCCCTGCCCCCGCCCGCGCCAGCGACGCCTGGCCGACGATGATCGAAGTGGTTGGCCAGTTGGCAATGAAGTCGGCCGGGTGGCCGGGCGAGCTCGAACGCGCCCGCGCCTGGTACGAACCGCTGATGGACAATGTTTATGACGATGCCGAAGCGCGAAAGGCGGACCTTGCACAGCTCCTCGCCATTGCCGCCGGCTACCCGAGCCGCGAGCGGTTCCTGACCGAACTGACGCTCGACCCGCCCGACGCGACGAGCGACCAGGCCGGCGTGCCGCTGCTCGACGAGGATTATCTCATCCTTTCGACCATCCACTCGGCCAAGGGCCAGGAGTGGCGGTCGGTGCACGTCCTCAACGTCACCGACGGCGGCATTCCATCTGACCTCGGCACCGGCTCCACGCATGAGCTCGAGGAAGAGCGGCGGCTGCTCTATGTGGCGATGACGCGGGCGCGCGACGAGTTGCACCTGCTGATCCCGCAACGCTTCTTCGTCCCCCAGCAGACGGCGCATGGCGACAAGCATGTCTATGCGCAGCGCAGCCGGTTCATCACCAAGGCAATGCTGCCCTTCTTCGACAACGTGCTGTGGCCGCCGATGAAGCCGCTGGATGCCGCGGCCATCGCCCCGAACGCGCCCAAGGTCGACATCGGCGCTCAGCTGCGGGGCATGTGGCAGAAGTGAAAAAGCCGCTCGAGCTTACGCGGCAGCAGGCGCGGCGCATCTGGCTGCATGCCCAGCGCCTCGACCGGCGCGAGCCGTTCGGCGCCGGCCCGGCGGCGACCAAGGCGGCCGTCGAACACCTGGGTTATGTGCAGATCGACACCATCAACGTCATCGAGCGCTGCCACCATCACATTCTCTACACGCGCATTCCGAATTACCGGCGGGCCGATCTCCATCAGGCGCAATCAGTGGACAAGTCGGTGTTCGAGTACTGGACCCACGCACTGGCCTATGTGCCCACACGCGACATCCGCTTCTATCTCGACGATATGAAGCACCATCGCACCGAGCCGCTGCGCTGGTACGCCGATGCCGATCCCAACGATTTGAAGAAGCTGCTGCGCCGCATCCGCAAGGACGGCGCAATCTCCATCCGCGACATCGACACCGACGAACTCGTGGAAAAGGACCATCCCTGGGGCAGCCGCAAGCCGAGCAAGCGCGTGCTGCAGTATGGCTTCTATAGCGGTCACCTCACCATCTCCGAGCGGCAGGGCATGGTGAAGACCTATGAGCTGATCGACCGCCATTTCGGCTGGCCGCCCCGCCCCCGGGCCACGACGGCCAAGCAGATCGACGAATACCTGATCGACCGCGCGGTGCGCGCCCAGGGGTTAATCAGCGGCCCATCGGTGATGCATCCGGCGCTTCGTTTCTCGCCCAGCCTCGCTGCAGTGGTGGAGAGCCGGGTGAAGCGAAAGAAGCTCGTGCCGGTCACCATCGCGGGCGATTCCACCCCGCACTATGCCGATCCGGAGCAACTGGAGCCGCCGGAGCCGGAGGGTGAGCTTACGCACATCCTCTCGCCCTTCGATCCGCTGGTGATCCAGCGCAGGCGTCTGGCGCTGTTCTTCGGTTACGAGCATGTCTTCGAGGCCTATGTGCCCAAGGCCAAGCGCAAGTACGGCTACTTCACCCTACCGGTGCTGGTGGGCGAGGAGATCGTCGCGGTGCTGGACCTGAAGACCGATCGCGCCGCCGGCAGGGTCCTGATCCAGGGCTGGCACTGGTTCGGCAAGGGCGGCGCCCGCGCGCATAAGAAGCAGATCGAAGCGGAGCTGGAGCGGTTCGAGAAGTTCCAGCTGGGGGAGTGACTACTTCGCCCGCACGCGAAATCCGTATTCGTCGAGCAACAGCTCGGCCTGAGCGGCGGAGATCACTGCGCCGCGGAGGTCGGCGTTCTGGAACTGCGCGCGCTCGATGTTGGCCTCGCGCAGGCTCGAGCGCTCGAACACCGCGTCACGAAAATCGCAGTCGGAAAGATCGGCCATCGAGAAGTCGATGCCAGCGAGCTTCTCCTTACGGAGGGTCGTTTTCGACATCCGCGCCGCGACCAGCAGGCAATCGACGAAGCCGATGTCGAAAGTGTGGACCCGTGAAAAGTCGACGCCGGTGAGCTTGCAGCTCTTGAACCGCGTCGAGGTCAGCGTGGCGCCCAAAAAGGTGCCGTTGCTGAAATCGCAGTCGGTAAACAGCGCCTCCGTGCAGTTGGCGCCCGAGAAATCGGCCTTGGCGCCGCGGCAGTGATCGAACTTCGCGAATTCCAGCGTCGCGCCGACGAAGGCGGTTTCCGTCAGTGAGCAGCGCTCGAAGACGAAGGATGAGAGGTCGAGGCCCCCGAGGTCGGCTTCGTCCAGCGCGCAATTGGTGAGGTGTGCGGTCTTCCCCGCCAGCGGGGCGAGGTCGGCGCGGGTGAGGGTCTGGTCGGCGAGGCGGGGAGATTCGGACATTGCGACAGGCTAGCACAAACGCAAACGGCGCCCCCAAGGGAGCGCCGTCGCGGAACCAGTGTCGCCGATGGCTGCCCGCTTAGTTGAAGCGGTAGCGGACCGTGCCGCGCAGCTCGTGGATGAAGGCGTCGTGAATATAGATCGGATCGTCGATGTTGCTGTTGGTGATCACGGGCATGTAGATGCCACGATAACCGATATCGGCAACAGCCGAGCCCATGTCGTAGCTCACGCCCGCCATGATAGCCGCAGCGCCGGTGATGCCCGTGCCGGTCGGATCCGGGGCCGGACCGATGTCCGAAATTTCATAGTGGGCCAGGCCGAGACCGCCGCCAACATAGGCGCCGAAGCCGCCATTGGCTGAGCCAAAGCCGTCGCCAAGCCCGAAATCGTAGTAGACGTTGGCGAGGGCAACGGTCGAACGGAGGCGGAAGGTCGAGGTGCCAGGGGCCGAGATCGTGCCGAAGAGCCCCTCATTATGGAGGTAGTCAACCGTCACGTCGGTGCGCAGGCCGTCACCGAACTCGTAGCCAATACCGGCGCCGAAGGAATATCCCCAGCCGGCGCGTTCGAACTGATAGGGCCCGGTCGGGCCGCAGATACAATCCACGTTAAAGTCACGGGCCCACATGAGGTTGCCGCCAACGGAACCGCGGAGGTAGAAGCCGCCTTCGAGGCCGTAGTCGACGTCGGGGACATCGAGGTCCGGCGGATAATAGGGCATGTCGGCCGCCTGGGTGGCGGGGGCGACGAACAGGGTCGCAAGACCCAGCACGATCAGAGCCAGAAGTTTACGCATGTACAAGTTCCTTTTGCCACGACGACACCAGTCGAGTGACAGCCAGAATGCACGCACTTTCTTAAATCTGGCTTAACCCTAAGATTTAACCCTAACGCCCGATGAACCGGCGCACGAATACTTAAGGCGCGTTAGGGTTTATTGACGGAGGGTTACGGTGGCGCTGTTCACGCCACCTGCTTGATGGTGGCGGTGATCTCGGCGACGACGGCTTCGACAAGGCCCTTGTCGTCGCTTTCGGCCATCACCCGGATCACGGGCTCGGTGCCGGACTCGCGGATGACGAGGCGGCCCCCGTCCCCCAACCGGGCCCTACTCTCGGCGATCACCTGCTCCACCAGCTTGTGCGTGAGCGGCTTGCCCGATTTGTACCGCACCGACTGCAGGAGCTGCGGCACCTTCTCGAAGCGCTGGCAGACCTCGCTCACGGGCTTGCCCACCTGCTTTAGCACCGCCAGGAGCTGCAGCGCCGCCACGAGGCCATCGCCGGTCGTGGTGTAGTCGGAGAGGATGATGTGGCCGGACTGTTCGCCACCCACATTGAACCCCTTGGCGCGCATGGCTTCGAGCACATAGCGGTCGCCGACCGCGGTGCGCTCGAGCGAAAGCCCGATCGAACCCAGGTAACGCTCGAGGCCGAGATTGCTCATCACCGTGGCGACGAGCCCGCCGCCCAGCAGCTGCCCGCGTTCGTGCCAGGACTGGGCGATGACAGCCATGAACTGGTCGCCGTCGACCTCCTCGCCCTTCTCGTCGATGATGATGACGCGGTCGGCATCGCCGTCGAGCGCGATGCCGATATCGGCCCGCACTTCCTTGACCTTGGCGCGGATCGCTTCGGTGGCGGTTGACCCGACCTTGTCGTTGATATTGTAGCCATCGGGCTCGACGCCGATGGCGAACACTTCGGCGCCGAGCTCCCAAAGGGCGACGGGAGCGACCTTGTAGGCGGCGCCATTGGCGCAATCGAGCACGACCCGGAGGCCCGAAAGGTCGATATTCTTGGGTAGCGTCCGCTTGGCATATTCGATGTAGCGGGTGCGCGCTTCCTCGTCGCGATGGGCGCGAGCGACGTCGCGGCCGGTGGCGAGATGCTTGGACATATCGCTGTCCATGAGCTTTTCGATGTCGTGTTCCACCGCATCGGAAAGCTTGTAGCCATCAGGGCGGAAGAGCTTGATGCCGTTGTCCTCGAAGGGATTGTGCGAGGCCGAGATCATGACGCCGAGATCGGCACGCAGCGAGCGGGTCAGCATGGCGACGGCCGGCGTCGGCATCGGACCGAGCAGATAGACGTCCATGCCCACGGCGGTGAAGCCGGCGGTGAGCGCGCTCTCGATCATGTAGCCGGAACGGCGCGTGTCCTTGCCGATCACCACGCGGTTGCGATGGTCGCCGCGGACGAAGGTGATGCCCGCCGCCATGCCGACCCGCATCGCCAGGTCCGGAGTCAGCTTCTCGCCATTGGCCAGCCCGCGCACGCCATCGGTGCCGAAATATTTCCGCGCCATGAATCGGTCCCCTCAAACAGGTGGCGCACTATAGCGCCCACCCCGCAAGCTAGGCAAAAACCTATGCCGCCCGCGGTTAACTGCAGATGACGGCGGAATGGTGGTAGTCTGCGCGTCCTGATGCACCGGACGGGCATGACCCTCCGGGGATGTCAAAGAGCGTGACGGGCCCGGAGGCGGATACCGCCTCTGGTATTTGTTTAGTGAGACGACATCCGCCTCCGGGGACCGGGGTTTCTGGCATTGTCCCGCGCGTCGGGAGTGGGTCGGT
>DATCRS010000134.1:0-5602 GCA_036568845.1 Devosia sp.
CCCGGACAACTTCGCCGAGTACTTTGCCGCCGGCTGCGCCGGATTCGGCCTTGGCACCTACATCTACAAGCCCGGCATGTCCGTGAGCGACGTCGCCGACCGGGCCAGAGCAGCCGTTGCCGCCTACGATCGAGGGAGCAAATGAACCAACAGGCCGAACTCTTCGTCGACAGCCGCTGCGAACTGGGCGAGGGTCCGTTCTGGAATCCGCTGCTCCGGCGCATCTTCTGGTTCGACATCCTCAACCAGACCATGCTCAGTGCCACCGAGGACGGCCACCTCGTCGACCGCATCACCTTCAAGGACACGGTCTCCGCCGCTGCCGTCGTCGACGAGAATACCCTCGCCGTCGTCCAGTCCGGCCATCTTCTCCGCTACCAGTTCGACACCGACGGTCACGAGATCGTCGCCGACATCGAAGCTGATATCCCCGGCAATCGCAGCAACGACAGCCGCATGGACCGCTCCGGCGGTTTCTGGATCGGCACCATGGGCCGCCACGGAGGCAACCCGAAGACCGGCGCGGTCTACCAGTGGAAAGCCGGCAAACTCACTAAGATCCTGAGCAATATTGGCGTCCCCAACTCGATCTGCTTTTCACCCGACGGCACCCGCGCCTACTTCACGGATGCGGGCCGCGTGATCCAGACCGTCACCCTCGACCCGTCCACCGGCCTCCCCAACGGCGAATGGACGACCTTCTTCGACGGCGAGGCACCCGGCGGCGCCGATGGTTCGGTGGTCGATTCCGAGGGCTACATCTGGAACGCCCGCTGGGGCGGCGGCTGCGTCGTCCGCTTCACGCCCGACGCGCAGATCGATCGCATCATCGAGGTACCTGGCGTCACCCGTGTCTCCTGCCCCGCCTTCGGCGGCGCCGACATGAAGACGCTCTATCTCACCACCGCCCGCGAAGGCATGACCCCGGCGGAGGCTGAGGCGCAGCCGCTGGCCGGCAGCCTCTTTTCCGCCCGGGTCGACGTCGCCGGCATCGCCGAGCCCTTCATCGTGCTCTAGGGCACCGTCCGCCACGGCCGACCGAGACCTGTCTTGGCCGGCCTCACCTCGAACCGATCGCCCGTCCAGTGCAACCAGTGGACCCCGCCGGCGGCGAGATCGTCCTCGTCGATCACCGTGCTCGCGCCACACGTCACCGGCGCCCGCTGCCGCGTGATCACCAGGTCCGCCGTCCCGCACTCCTCGAAGAACCCGGCCGGGTCGTCGATCAGCGCCACCGAGAACCCCTTTGGGCTTTCGGCCACGCAGGCGACGGAATCGCAGCGACCCGCCCCGCCCCCGATCTCCTCGCCATAGGTCTCGCTCCACACATCGACGGCAAAGCTTCCCCGCTTGCCGTCGAGCAGCGCGAGTTCATCGGCTCCACGCACCGCGACCGCCCGCGTTGTATCCGCAATCAGCACATCTGGCGGCACGTCCATGGCGAAGATCAGCACAGCCGGCACCAGCAGCGCCGGTCCAATCAGCCGCTGCCAGCCCTGCAGGAACGCGAACCAGGCGAGCGCCGCGAGTCCCAGGACCAATGCCAGCGGCGTCAATAGCGGGTGCAGCGTCAGCCCCGCGCTCCAGGCTGTCACCAGTTGCGCGATGCCGACCAACCCCTCGATCAGCACCTGCAGCGCCATCAGGAACGGCGCGTCCCATCCCAGCGGCATCAGCAACACCGAAAGCACGATGGCTGCCATGATCGGCGCGATGAGGATCACCGCCATAAGGTTGGCCACGACGCCCAAGGGGCGGTTTGCTGGAAGTGGTAGGCAGAAAACAGCAGCGTCGCGGCTCCGGCGATGGCGCTTGTCAGGGCCGTTCCGAGCAGCAGCCGGCGCACCCAACCGAAAACGCCCCGCGGCGCGTCGGGATCGCCCCGCACCCATTCGTAGCTGCCGATCAATGCGACCACAGCCGCAAAGGAGAGCTGGAAACTGGGCCGGAAGACGCTGGCGGGATCCATGGCAACGATCACCAGTGCGGCGATTGCCACGTTGCGCATGGTCAATGCCCGCCGCCCGGCCAGCACGGCGCCAAGGATCAACGCTATCATCAACGTCGATCGAAAGGCCGGGACATTTGACGACCCGCCAGCCAGCAGCAGGTATCCGAACGCCGCCGCCAGCGCGACCACCGCAGCCACCTTCTTGACAGAGACGTAGCGCGAAATACCCGGCAGCAGCACCAGCAAATACCGGAGCCCCTGCAGGACGCCCAGCGCGACCAGCGACAGATGCAGACCCGAGATCGAGTAGATATGCGCCAGGCCTGAGGCCGCCATCGCCTCGCGCACCTCGTCGCCGATCCGGCTCTGGTCGCCGATCATCATGGACCGCGCGATGCCGTTCGCCGGCCCGCTGATCACGGCATCGACCCTCGCGCCGATCGCACCTCGCAACCCTTCGACGATGCGATCCAGCCCGGCCTCACCCGCGCTGACGACGGTCACTGGACCGGTCGTATTGCCGAACGCGCCAATCCCGTCGAAATAAGAGTGGAACTGTGTGTCGTAGCCACCCGGCACCACGGGTCCGGGCACGGGATAGAACCGCACCGCGCCTTCGACCACGTCGCCGGCCGCGATCGAAGGTCCGCCCTTCACGACGATCCGCGCCCGCCGCATCGGCACCGGCCTCGCATCAGCAGTCGGCTGGATACGGGAAATGACGATCCGCCGCTCGCCATCGGAGTCCGAAATCACCTCGTCGACCTGTGCTCGATAGGTGCCATAGATCGGTCGCTGCAGCATCGCCGTGCCGAACAGCGCGCCGTGGACTTCGAGCAGGGCCACACCACTCCAGAACGCTGCAGCCAGCAGCAGCCCACGCCACACCCCGGCGTTGCCGCGAGCGACCAACAGCCCTACTGCGAGCACGCCGCCCACGGCAGCAAGAACCGCCGGCTGCGGCGACTCCTCGGGCAGCAGGGACACAATCATTCCAGCGATCGCGGCAAACGGCAGCAGCACGAAGAGGCGCCGTTTATCGAACGCCTTCGAAACACTCTCGGAAATGGCACCGATTCTTGGGCCGGCCGGCGCAGGCAGCCGCAGCCGTGCGACCGCGGTCCGGACGTCCTGTCCTTCCAACACCTCGGACATGGCCCCTGCCCCGCCCTTGCGCTTGCCGACGACGATGCTTACACCACGCTCACCAAAACGCTACTCCCGCCGAGGTTTCCGGTCGCTCATGGCCAAGCCAGTCGTCACCCGTTTCGCCCCCTCGCCCACCGGCTACCTGCATATCGGCAGCGCTCGCACGGCCCTTTTTTCCTGGGCCTATGCGCGCCACACTGGCGGCAAGATGCTGCTCCGGATCGAGGACACCGATCGCGAACGGTCGACCGACGCCGCCGTGCAGGCCATTTTCGACGGGATGAAGTGGCTCGGTCTGCAGTGGGACGACGAGCCCTACATGCAGTTCGCCCGCGCAGGTCGCCACGCCGAGATCGCTCGCGAGCTGCTGGCTCGCGGTCAGGCCTATTATTGCTACTGCTCGCCCGAGGAACTGGCCGAGATGCGCGAGACCGCTCGCGCCAATGGCCTGCCCCCCCGCTACAATGGCATGTGGCGCGATCGCGACCCGTCGGAGGCGCCGGAAGGTGTCGCCCCGGTCATTCGCATCAAGGCGCCGCTCTCGGGCGAGATCGTGGTGCACGATCATGTGCAGGGCGAGGTCGTATTCAAGACCGAGAACCTCGACGACTTCATCATCCTGCGCTCGGATGGCACGCCGACCTACATGCTCGCCGTGGTGGTGGACGATCACGATATGGGTGTCACTCACATCATCCGCGGTGATGATCACCTCACCAACGCCGCCCGCCAGATCATCATCTACAACGGCATGGGCTGGGATGTGCCCGAGATGGCCCATATCCCGCTGATCCACGGGCCCGACGGCGCCAAGCTTTCCAAGCGCCACGGTGCGCTCGGCGTGGGCGCTTACCGCCAGATGGGCTACCTGCCCGAGGCGATGATCAACTATCTCGCCCGCCTGGGCTGGAGCCACGGTGACGACGAGCTCTTCTCGGTCGAGCAAATGATCGAGTGGTTCTCGCTCGAAGGCCTCAACAAGGGCGCCGCGCGCTTCGATTTCGTCAAGCTCGAGAACGTCAACGGCCACTACATCCGCGGCGAGACACCGGCACGGCTTTATGAGGTGATGGTGAGCACCGCCCAGGAACTCGACCGCACTTTCGACTTCCAGGGCCTCACCGCCAACAAGGACACGGTGCTCGCTGCCCTGCCCGAACTGCAGCCGCGTGCCAAGACCGTGCTCGAGCTCATCGATCTGGCGCAGTTCATCTATGCCGTGCGCCCCATTGTCGTCGACGAGGCAGCGGCCGCACAGCTGACGCCGGAGAGCCGCGCGAACATCGGCCAGTTCGTCGACATCCTCCGGGGGCTCAACGACTGGACGGTCACCGCCATTGATGCCGCAGCGCGGGCATTCGCCGAAGCCCAAGGCCTGAAACTCGGCAAGGTGGCGCAGCCGTTGCGCGCCGCACTCACAGGACGTACCGTCTCTCCCGGAATCTTCGAGGTCATGGTTTTGATCGGCCGCGAGGAGTCGCTTGCCCGTCTTTCGGATCAGGCTTCCAGGTCATGATCCGAGAATCCGATTAGGTCAGCCCTATTCACCCATCTGTTGCGGATGGGGAGTAAAAGGGGTTACTTGATCGCGCCCGCCTACGTTACCACCGGCCGCCGGCTCACCCTAGGGCCCACCGGCCGCCAAGGAGAATGTGCATGACCGAGACTATGGCGAAACTGACCATCGGCGATCAGACCTACGAATTTCCGGTTCTGTCGGGGTCTGTCGGTCCGGACGTCATCGACATCCGATCGCTCTACGCCAAGACGGGCATGTTCACCTACGATCCCGGTTTCACCTCGACGGCGGCCACCGACAGCACCATCACCTATATCGATGGCGACAAGGGCGAGCTGATGTATCGCGGCTACCCGATCGACCAGCTCGCCGAGGAGTCGAACTACCTCGAAGTCTGCTACCTGCTGCTCTACGGCGAGCTGCCAACGCGCGAGCAGATGGCCGATTTCGATCAGCGCGTGACTCGCCACACCATGGTGCATGAGCAGATGCACTTCTTCTATCGTGGCTTCCGTCGCGACGCCCATCCGATGGCGGTGGTCTGCGGCGTTGTCGGCGCCATGGCGGCCTTCTATCACGACTCGATCGACATCAACGATCCGGTCCAGCGCGAGATCGCCTCGATCCGCATGATCGCCAAGATCCCCACCATCGTGGCCATGGCCTACAAGTACTCGATCGGCCAGCCCTTCGTGTATCCGCGCAACGATCTCGACTACGCCTCTAACTTCCTCCACATGTGCTTCTCGGTGCCGGCCGAGCCCTATGTGGTGAACCCCGTCATCGCCGAAGCGATGGACCTCATCTTCACGCTGCACGCCGACCACGAGCAGAATGCCTCGACCTCGACCGTGCGGCTTGCCGGTTCGTCCGACGCCAATCCGTTCGCCTGCATCGCTGCCGGCGTCGCCTGCCTCTGGGGCCCCGCCCACGGTGGCGCGAACGAAGCCGCGCTCAAGATGCTGGAAGAAATCGGCAGCGTG
>DATCRS010000135.1:0-9249 GCA_036568845.1 Devosia sp.
CGACGCGCGGGACAATGCCAGAAACCCCGGTCCCCGGAGGCGGATGTCGTCTCACTAAACAAATACCAGAGGCGGTATCCGCCTCCGGGCCCGTCACGCTCTTTGACATCCCCGGAGGGTCACACCCATCCGGTGCATCAGTGTGCGTTGCAGGTGCAGTCGGGCCTTCTCCCCTTGAGGGAGAAGGTGCCCGAAGGGCGGATGAGGGGTATGTCTCCTCAGCCGCGATCACTGAGAGATACCCCTCATCCGTCTCGGCCTGCGGCCGATTCACCTTCTCCCTCAAGGAGAGAAGGGAAACGACTGAGAAGTTGGGTTCCCCACCCAGCTTCGCTAAGGTCCTCCGGACCTAAGCTTCGCTGGCCTTGCCAACTTCGCCATTTGTATTTAACCAAACAGTAAATTACGACATTTGGAGGACACTGGATGTATGGCTCGATCGAGATCCGCGGGGCGCGGGAGAACAATCTCAAGAACGTTTCGCTTGATATCCCGAAGCGGAAGATCACCGTCTTCACCGGCGTCTCCGGCTCGGGCAAGAGCTCGCTGGTCTTCGGCACCATCGCGGCCGAGAGCCAGCGGCTGATCAACGAGACCTATCCGGCCTTCGTGCAGCAGTTCATGCCGCGCTACGGCCAGCCCGACGCCGATTCGCTGCAGAACATTTCGGCCGCCATCATCGTCGACCAGCAGCGGCTGGGCGGCAACTCGCGCTCGACGGTCGCCACGGTGACCGACGCCGCGCAGATGCTGCGCGTGCTGTTCTCGCGGCTGGGCGAGCCGCATCTGGGGCCGCCGAGCCTCTATTCCTATAATGACCCCCGCGGCATGTGCGCCGAATGCGAGGGTATCGGCCAGGTCGCCGCCATGGACATGAGCGCCGTGATCGATGAGAGCAAATCGCTCAATCAGGGCGCGCTGCTGCCCAAGGACTTCGCCGTCGATAGCTGGTGGTGGGAGATCTACAAGAACTCCGGCCTCTTCGACATGGACAAGCCGATCGCGAAGTACACGGCGGCGGAACGCGAGAACCTCCTTAACCTCGACGACGGCCGCAAGGTCAAGGTGGGCAAGATCGGCCTCACGTATGAGGGCGTGGTCGCCAAGCTGAAGAAGGGGCTCGGCTCCAAGGACCCCGAGCAGCTGCAGCCGCATGTGCGGCGCGAATACGACCTGATCTTCACCCGCAAGACCTGTCCCGCCTGCAACGGCACCCGCCTCAACGCGGCGGCGCTGGGCAGCAAGGTCAAGGGCAGGAACATTGCCGAGCTCTCGGCCATGCAGGTCTCCGATCTTGCCCCCTTTATCCGATCCATCGACGCGCCGCAGGTGGGACCGATGCTCGAGGCACTGGCCGACCGGCTCGACAATCTCGTCACCATCGGCCTGGGCTATCTCAGCCTCGATCGCGAGAGCTCCACGCTGTCAGGCGGCGAAAGCCAGCGGGTGAAGATGGTGCGGCACCTCGGCTCCTCGCTCACCGACATCACCTATGTCTTCGATGAACCTTCGGTCGGGCTCCATCCGCATGACGTCGGCCGGCTGGCCGGGCTGATGACGCAGCTCCGCGACAAGGGCAACACGGTGCTTGTCGTCGAGCACAAGCCACAGATGATGGAGATTGCCGACCACGTGGTCGACATGGGTCCCTTTGCCGGTTCCAAGGGCGGCGAGGTGGTCTACCAGGGGCCGTTCAACGGACTGCTCCAGTCCGGCACGCTCACGGGCGACCACATCAGAAAACACCAGCCGATCAAGGACAGGGTCCGGAAACCCAAGGGCAAGCTCAGGATCGAACACGCCAGGCTCAACAACCTCCGCGACCTGACCGTGGACATTCCAGAGGGCGTGCTGACCGTGGTGACGGGCGTTGCCGGCTCCGGCAAGTCCTCGCTGATCCAGGGTTGCCTGCCCGAGCTCTATCCCGACACCATCATCATCGACCAGAACCTGGCGCGCGGCTCGCGCCGGTCGAACACCGCGACCTATACCGGCATCCTCGATGCCGTCCGCAAGGCCTTCGCCAAGGCCAATGGCGTCGACGCGGCGCTGTTCTCGGCTAATTCCAAGGGCGCCTGCCCCGACTGCAACGGGCTCGGCGTCATCTATACCGACCTCGCCCATCTCGACCCGATGATCACCACCTGCGAGACCTGCGAGGGCAAGCGCTTCACCGAAGAGGTGCTGCAGCACACGCTGCGCGGCAAGACCATCTCGGACGTCTACGAGATGCCGATCGGCGAGGCGGCCGGCTTCTTCACCGAGGCGGCGGTGGCCAAAATCCTCAAGGGCCTCGAAGATGTCGGTGTCGGCTATCTCACCCTCGGCCAGCCGCTCTCGACCCTTTCGGGCGGCGAGCGGCAGCGGCTGAAGCTCGCGGCCGAGCTCGGCAAGTCCGGCAACATCTACGTCCTCGACGAGCCGACCACCGGCCTCCATATGCACGACGTCGATACTTTGATCGGCCTCTTCGACCGGCTCGTCGATGCCGGCTCGAGCGTGATCGTCATCGAGCACAATCTCGACGTCATCAGCCGCGCCGACTGGGTCATCGACCTCGGTCCCGGTGCCGGCCACGATGGCGGGCAGGTGGTTTTCGAGGGCGTCCCGACTGATCTCGCCAAGGACGACAAGTCGCTGACGGGACGGTATCTGCGCGAGCGCGGCTGACACGCTGCGTGGCCGAATTTCATCACTGCCGCGCGACTCGTGCGCAGCCCTGCAACGGAAAGTGATCGGCGGCGTTTGGTTCGGTCGGCGAGTGTGTCGCGCTGGCACTCGACAATCCCGCCGTATCGCGGTTTCTCCGCCAATACGCTTTTCCTGCCAATGAGTTCGCCTTTGATCAGCCGCCGCCTGTTCCTTCTCGGAATCTCCACTCTCGCTCTTTCCGCCTGTTCGTCCACCGGCAGCCGCCGCCAGCTTGGCCCCGGCCAGGTGGTCATCGACGTGCCGGAGCCGTGGGCGACTTATTATGCCGCGAACACCGGCGAGCCGTTCCACGTACCGGCCGTCGACCTGCGTCGGGTGCCGCGCCAGTTCTGGCGGCAAGAGGTCGACTATCAGAGCAAATATGCGCCCGGCACGATTGTCGTGAACACCTCCGAGCGCCACCTCTATCTGATCCAGCCCAACGGTCGCGCGCTGCGCTACGGCGTCGGCGTCGGGCGCGAGGAGGGGCTGAATTTCCGCGGCACGGCGACGATTGCGCGGAAGGCGGCGTGGCCGCGTTGGACGCCGACGGCCAACATGATCAAGACCCAGCCGGCGCGATACGAGCAATATGCCGCCGGGCTCGAGGGCGGATTGACCAACCCGCTCGGCGCCAGAGCCTTGTATTTGTACAGGAATGGCCGCGACACCCACTTCCGGCTGCACGGCACGACCGAGCCCTACACCATTGGCCGGCAGGTTTCGTCGGGCTGCATCCGGCTCATCAACCAGGACATCATCGACCTCTACAACCGCGTCCCGACGGGGACGAAGGTGGTCGTCGAGAGCTAGCGGTATCCCGCCGCCTGAAGCTCGAACAACTCGGCGTATCTGCCGCCGCGGACCATGAGTTCGGCATGCGTGCCGGCCTCTTCCACCTTGCCGTCGGCGAGGACGACGATGCGGTCGGCCATGCGCACGGTGGAGAAGCGGTGCGAGATGAGCACCGCCGTGGTGCCGGTGGCGAGGTTCTTGAAGCGCTGGAACACTTCCGCCTCGGCCCGCGCGTCGAGCGCTGCCGTCGGCTCGTCGAGGATGATGATTTCGGCGTCGCGCATATAGGCGCGGGCGATGGCGATCTTCTGCCACTCGCCGCCTGAGAGATCGTGCCCCTTGGCGAAGGTGCGCCCCAGCATCTGGTCGTATCCTTCGGGAAGCTTCTGGATCACCGGGTGGGCGAGGCTCTGCTCGGCGCTCTTCCTGATTCGCTCGCGGTCCCCGGCCTCGTCGATGCGGCCCACCGCGATATTGTCGGCGGCCGAAAAGCTGTAGCGCAAAAAGTCCTGGAAGATGACGCTGATATGCTGGCGGAGGTCGGCGGTGGCGAACTCCTTCAAGTCCACCCCGTCGACAAGGATGCGCCCCTCGTCCGGGTCGTAGAGCCGGGTCATCAGTTTGACGATGGTGGTCTTGCCCGCGCCGTTCTCGCCCACCAGCGCCAGCGTCTCGCCGGCCGGCGCGGTGAAGGAGAGGTTGCGCACCGCCCAGGCCTCCGAGCCCGGATAGCGAAAGCCGACATTCTCGAAGGTGATGCCCTGCCGCAATGGCGCCGGGAACGGCTTCGGGTGCGCGGGCTCGAGAATGGTGGGTGTGATTTCAAAGAACGAGAACAGGTCGTCGAGATAGAGCGCCTGTCCGGCGATCTGGGTGAAGCCGATGAGGATCTGCTGCAGGTAGCCGTTGAGCTGGTTGAACGAGGAGGCGAGGAAGAAGAGGTCGCCGATGGTGAAGTCGCCATGCAGCGTGCGCCAGACGATATAGGCGTAAGCGCCGTAATAGGTAATGGTCGAGATCGCCGCCAGCGCCCCGGTCTGCCAGGCACGGGTGACCGAGAGCGCCGTGTTCTCCTTGAGGATCTGCTTGCTGAGCTCGGAGAAGCGGCCCGACAGGAAACCCCCGATGCCGAAGAGCTTCACCTCCTTGGCGCTGTCGGCGCTGGCGCCGATCTGCCGCAGATATTCGAGCTGCCGCCGCTCGGGTGAGCGGTTGTGGCTGATCCAGTAGGCGAGGCGGTTGAAGCGGATCTCACCCCACACCGCCGGACCGAGCGAGAGCACCATCAGGACAATGAGGATCGGCGCGTAGATGAGGAGGCCCGCCGCCAGCGACAGCGCGGTGATCATCGCCTGCGCCTGTCCGAACACCTGCGAGATGACGGTCGAGCGGCTGCCGGCCTGCCGCCGCGCCCGCTCCAGCTTGTCCTGATATTCGGACTGCTCGAAATGCTTGAGATCAAGCCTCGCTGCGTGCTGCATGAGCTCGAGGCTCACCGCATTGGAGTGGCTCTCCCCGAGGATCGTATCGACGACGTTGATGGCGCGGTTGCCGATGTCGCGCAGCAGCACCACGGCGAACTCGCCGACGAGCAGCAGGGCCAGCGTGTTGAGCCGGCCGCTTTGCCACCAGTCGGCCAGCGCCGACCCGGGCGAGGGCAGCCCCGCCTGATGCACCACCTCGTCGATGATGAGCTTGGTGAAGAGCAGGATGATCGGCGGGATCACCGCCACGAAGACGCGGAGGACGATGCTGGCCGAGATCAGCCAGGGATTGGTCCGCCACATCTGGGCGAACAACCGCCCCAGATGGCGCAGCGTCTTCAGCCGGGCGCCCTTGTCAAATGGCAACGTCTCGGGAATGTCCGGGCCCACATAGGCACGCCTGCCCCCGCCCATTGGTCCACGCGCCATGCGCCGGCTCTCCTTTCGCCGCGCGCGGCGCAGCACCTGTCGACAGTATGTGGCGACTCATTTGCCAAGCGCCACCCCGCCGAATGCGCAGGGGTATGAGAAAGTTGTCGAAGCCGTCGGTGCTTGCGGGCTATGAGGACGGAATGAGCACGCCAGCCCAGTTCGAGATCTTTCTTGTCGCCGCCCCCGGCCTCGAACCGGCACTGGCCGAGGAAGCACGCGATGCCGGTTTTTCAGAGGCGAAGGTCGTTAAGGGCGGTGTCGCCTTTGCCGGCGGCTGGCCGGAAGTGTGGCGCGCCAATCTCGTGCTGCGCGGCGCGACGCGCGTCCTCGCGCGCATCGCCAGCTTCCGCGTGATGCATCTGGCGCAGCTCGACAAGCGCGCCCGAAAAGTGCCGTGGGGCGACTTCCTCTCGGCCGCTGTTCCGGTCGAGGTCGAGGCCACCTGCCGCAAGTCCAAGATCTATCACGCGGGCGCGGCGGCGCAGCGCATCGCAACCGCCATCAAGGACGAGCTGGGCGCGCCAATTGCCGAGAACGCGCCGATCCGCGTGCTGGCGCGGATCGAGGACGACCTTTGCACGCTTAGCATCGATACGACCGGGGAGTCGCTGCACAAGCGCGGCCACAAGGAGGCGGTGAACCGCGCGCCCATGCGCGAAACCATGGCGGCGCTCTTCCTCCGCCAATGCGGCTATCGCGGCGCCGAGCCGGTGCTCGACCCGATGTGTGGCTCTGGCACCTTCGTCATCGAGGCGGCGGAGATGGCGATAGGATTGCTGCCGGGCCGCAGTCGCAGCTTTGCCTTCGAACATCTGCCCGGCTTTGACCGAGCCGCCTGGCAGGCCATGCGAAGTCTGTCCGTGCCACAGGTGACCGCACTGCGCTTCCATGGCAGCGACCGCGATGTCGGCGCGGTGGCCATGAGCCGGGAGAATGCAGAACGCGCCGGCGTCGCGTCGATCACCGATTTCCGCGAGCTGCAGGTGGCCGATCTCCTGCCACCCGCCGGACCGCCCGGCCTCGTCATCGCCAACCCGCCCTATGGCACTCGGCTGGGTGACAAGCGCGAGCTGCAGGCGCTCTACGCGAGCCTGGGCAAGGTGCTGAAGACGCGGTTCAAGGGCTGGCGCGTCGGCATCGTCACCGCCGATGCCGGCCTGGCCAAGCAGACGGGGCTGCCGTTTCTGCCCCCGGAACGATCGGTGCTGCACGGTGGGATCAGGGTGACGCTCTATCGAACAGGCGTGCTGGGATAGGGCCCACGAGATATCCCGTGCCCTGTGTTTCACAGCTGATTGCATTCCCCGGTCGGCACGCTGCATGCGCGTCGTTATGCCGGCGTTAGGTGCGCTTGAGTTCCCCTCGGAACAGCGGGCCGGCGTCCTTCATGATTGCGGCGATACGGTCGGCGACGCGGCGGACCTCGGGGCGGTGGCGTTCCTCGTGGTGCGAGACCAGCCACTGTTCGGTGGTCAGTTCGGTAATGATACTGGCGACGCGCACCAGCCGTTCGTCGCTGTCGCCCACGAAACACGGAAATACCGAAAGCCCGGCACCGGCGGCGACCATCTCGCGCACCGAATGCGGATCATTGCCGCGCACGCCGATCCGGTCGCCATGGTGGGCCATCAGCCAGCGGGCCGACGCGACATTGGCGCCCTCGCCGGTGGCGCCGACGAAAAGGCCAGCTTCGACGCCGTTGATGAGGTGCTTGCCCGAATAAATGGCGTGCGCCACCGTGCCGATCTTGCGGCCGGCGAGATTCGGCTCGGTGGGCCGGGCCGAGCGGATGCCGAGATCGGCGGCGCGCCGGCCGATATCGACCTTCTCATAGGCGGTGAGAAACTCGATGCGCATGCCGTCGTCGACAGTCCACACCTCGCCGATGCGTGAGGCGAGAAAGGCGGAGGTCCAGGTGCCGGCTGAGATGCGGACGATGCGTTCGCCGGCATTTCCGTCCCGCCAGCGGGTCAGCGCCCGCATGGCGCTTTCCACGTCCTCGGCGCGATCCAGCAGTTCTTCGCCCGCCTTGGTGAGCTGGTAGCCGGTCTGGCTGCGCACAAAGAGCGGCTCGCCGATCTGTGCCTCGAGCGCCGTGACCCGGCGCCCCAATGTCGCCGCCGAGAGGCCGGTGGTCTCGGTGGCCGCCGAAAGGCCACCCAGCCGGGCCACGTCGAGGAAGAGGCGCAGGTCGTCCCAGGAGAGGTCGGAACGGATGTCGGTCATCGGTTTTTCATTTCTGAAAAGCTCGTTGCGGTCTCTGCCGTAGCGCGATCGGGGTGTTCGGGCGTTATTATGACGCTGTTTCGGGAACGAGGCCAGCCGGTCATTGAATCGGTCCAAGCCATCCGAACGGCCAGACGACATCGCAGAGTGGTCCAGCGTGCGCCGCTTCGGCGCGCCCGAGGCGGCTTTGCGTCGATGGAAAGGAGAAGATCATGCTGTACCAACTTACGCGCCGCGTTGCCAACTGGCTGCAGACCGGCACCGACATCCGCCGCTTGCGCCAGATGGACGACTACCTGCTCGCCGACATGGGCATCGAGCGCGAGACTATTGCGACCCGGGTGCGAGGGCGCGATCGATGACCGCGACGAACACGACGATCACGCTGTGGGACGGCCGCGCCGTCCCACGCATTGGCATGGGTTGCTGGGCCATCGGCGGGCCGTTCCAGATGGACGGCAAGCAGGACGGCTGGGGCGATGTGGACGACAAGCAATCGCTGCGGGCTCTGGCTCTCGCCTTCGAGCTCGGCGCCCGCGTGTTCGACACTTCCGACGCCTACGGCACTGGCCACAGCGAAGGGGTGCTGGGCGAGGCGTTCGGTAGTTCCGGCGATGTAGTGATCGCCACCAAGTTCGGCTTCACTCACGACCGCGCCAGGCGCGCGCTCACCGGCACTGACGTGACGCCCGAATACATGGAAAAGGCGATTGTCGGCTCGCTGCAGCGGCTGAAGCGCGATCGGATCGATCTCTACCAGATCCATGTCGGCGACGTGCCCGATGCCGAGGCCGACACGCTGGCCGAGGCGCTGGAGCGCCGGGCCGAGGCCGGCGATATCGCGGCGTGGGGCTGGAGCACGGACGATGCCCGCGAGGTCGCCCGCATGGTGCACTACCCGCATTTCAAGGCGGTGCAGCAGCATCTGAACGTCTTCGAGGATGGCCCCGAAATGCTGGCTCTTTGCGAAGCAAAGGGGCTCCCGAGCCTCAACCGGTCGCCGCTCGCCATGGGATTCCTCACCGGCAAGTACACGTCCGGCTCGCAACTGCCGGCGGACGATGTCCGTGCCGCCGGCCACAGCTGGGTACGCGACTTCCGCGATGGCCGGCCGACTCCGGAAGCGCTGGCGCGCCTCGACGCCGTGCGCGAGCTCCTCACCACCGGCGGCCGCACCCTGGCGCAGGGCGCACTCGGCTGGATTCTTGCCCGTTCCCCGCAAACGGTGCCGATTCCCGGCTTCAAGACCGAGGCACAGGTGCGCGATAATCTCGGCACGCTCGAGAAGGGGCCGCTGTCCGCTGCAACGATGGCCGAGATCGATGGATTGATGCGGGCAAGGGAACCGGCGTGATGCAGAAGAACGCGTTTGGATCGCTGGGTCCGGTCAGCCGGCTGACACTGGGCGGTGGTGGCATCGGCCAGGTCTGGGGCGATACCAATCGCGCCGAGGGTATCGCCACGCTGCGCCTCGCCGTCGACAGCGGTATCGACGTCATCGACGCTGCGCCCGGCTACAAGGTCTGCGAGGCGCTGATCGGCGAGGCCTTCGAGGGCAAGCTGCCGCAAGGGGTGAAGGTCACCACCAAATGCGGCATCGGCTCGCCGGCGCCGGAGGCGG
>DATCRS010000136.1:0-6678 GCA_036568845.1 Devosia sp.
TCTATGTGACGCACGACCAGGTGGAGGCGATGACGCTGGCGGACACCATCGTGGTGCTGCGCAAGGGCGTGATCGAGCAGGTCGGCTCGCCATTGGAGCTCTACCACAAGCCGGCCAACCAGTTCGTTGCCGGCTTCATCGGTTCGCCGAAGATGAACTTCATTCCGGCGGCAGAGGCGAAGCTTGCGGCCAACGGCGCGGTGACGGTCGGGGTGCGGCCGGAGCATCTGCGGGTGGATGCGGCGGGGCCGATCAAAGGGGTCGTCCGCACGGTGGAGAATTTGGGCGCGGTGTCCTACGCCTATGCGGCGCTGCCCGACGAAACGCTGGTGACGGTACAGCTGCCGCCGGAGCATGCGGTCGCGGTGGACCAGACGCTGGGGTTGGCGATTGCCGAGGGTAGGGCCTATCGGTTCGACGGGGATGGGCGGACGATCTAAGGGTCTCTGCAAAAGGGGACTCTGCCTCTCCCACGCACTGGCGTCATCCTCGGGCTTGACCCGAGGACCCATTCCTCAACACGGGTGATCTCACAGTCAGGCCTTCTCCCTCGATGGGAGAAGGCGATAGAGCCGCGGCATCTCGCGGTGGACAGATGGGTCCTCGGGTCAAGCCCGAGGATGACGGTGGGTGGGGGTGGTGCGGTGCAAGAGCCCAGGCACCGAGCATGCGGATTCCCGCCTGCGCGGGAATGACGCCGTGTGGGTGTGGATGGCACGGAGCAAAGGCCTCCTCATCCGGCCTTCGGCCACCTTCGACCCTCAAATCGCTCCACCGGAGCGATTTGCCGGCTAAAGCCTTCGGGACGAAGTCCCCCGAGGGGAGAAGGGAAGGCCGCACGATCGCGCCCCAGCCGCGGAGCGGCGGGTGAGGGGGCCTTTCCGCACTATGCCAGCGGCTTCACCTTGCCCGCCTTCTCATAGGCGGCTTCGACCAGGGCGAAGGTCTTGAGGTTGTCTTCGGCGGAGGTGTCGGCGGGTTTGCCGGTTTTCACGCGGTCGAGCATGTGGCGGCAGGTGCGCAGGACGCTGTCCTGGGCGACGTGCCAGGGGCGTTCGGCCCAGGGGTGGACGATGGGGTCTTCGTCGAAGGTTTCCATCTCGCCGTTGGTTGTGACTTCGATCTTGCTCCCGATGCGCGAGACGATGGCGCCTTGATCGCCCTCGATCTCGACCAAGGTTTCGGGGAAGGAGTCGGGGATGCGATGCGAGCCGTAGGTGCATTCGACGACGGAGACGGCGCCCGACTTGTGCCGCAGGAGCATTGTCGCGGTGTCCTCGCCGACCGCGTCGGGGTTGCGGCGCTGCAGCTCGGCGGAAAGATGCTCGACCTCGCCGAGGAACACCCGTGCGACGTCGAGGACGTGGACGCCAAGGTCGATGAGGACGAAGCGCTCTTCCTTCGCCAGGTAGGGCTGGCCGGAGTAGATGTCGTAGCCGGTGCGGAAGCTGATGCGGGCCCAGGTCGGCGTGCCGATGGCGCCCGACCGGATGGTGTCGGCGATTTTCAGCAGCGGCTGCTGGAAGCGGAAGTTTTCGTGCACGGCAAGGAAGATGCCGCGGACATTCGCCGCCGATACCATACGCCGGACCTCGGCGATGTTCTGGCCGAAGGGCTTTTGCACGATGGTCGGCACGCGGTGGCGCATCGCCATTTCCACCAGCGGCAGATGGGTGCGCATCTGGGTGGCGATATCGACGAGGCCGAGGCGCTCCCTTGCAAACATGGTCTCGGCGTCGGTGTACCAGGCGGGGACGCCGAACTTCTCGGCGGCAGCACGGGCCTTGCCCTCATCAATGTCGCAGACGGCGACGAGGTCGACGCCTTCGGGAGCAAGGTCCTTCCAGGCACTGAGGTGGTTCTGGGCGAAGAAGCCGCAACCGATGAGGCCGAGGCGGATGCGGCCGGGCATCAGGTGCTCCCCTTGCTCATCTCGATGGCCTTGCGCCGGGCGATGTCGAGATATTCGGTGGGGACCGCGTTGCTGGGCTGCCAGATGATCTCGCGCAGCGCCTCGACCGGCAGTTTGGGATTGCGGTGCTCGTCGTAGAGCCCGTTCTTCTCCTGCTGCGTGTCGGTCAACTGCGTGTAGCAGAAGCCGGCGAGCTCGGGGCTCTGGTAGATGGCGCCGAAGAGGTCGCGGAGGATGGCGAGATATTCGTCCTCGGTCGCGACCGTGGCATAGCCCATCCAGTTGTCGCCGGCCGCGGGATGGAAGGAGATGCCGCCGAACTCGGTGAGCATCACCGGCTGGCCGCGCTCGTCCTCGATCAGCCGCTGCCGCTTGCGGTTGGGCTTGAAACTATGGAGCGTCGCTGCAATGGCCTCGGTGCTGCCGAAGCGGTCGGTGAGCTGGCTGCCATGCTGGGTGTAGTCGTGGATGCCGACGATGTCGGAGAAGGTGTGCTCCCAGCCCTCGTTGGAGATCACCGGCCGGGTCGGGTCGAGCGCCTTGGTGAGGTGGTAGAGCGAGGAGATGTAGGCCTGCTGCGCCGGGTTGCGGGCGACGTCCTCGACGCCCCAGCTTTCGTTGATCGGCACCCAGGTGACGATGCAGGGGTTGGAGCGGTCGCGGTCCACGGCGCTCAGCCATTCGCGGGTGAAGCGGTCCACCGCGGCAGGGCTGAACTCGTAGGCATTGGCCATCTCGCCCCAGACGAGGAGGCCGAGATGGTCGGCCCAATAGAGGAAGCGGGGGTCCTCGATCTTCTGGTGGATGCGGCAGGCGTTGAAGCCGAGCGCCTTGATGAGCTCGACTTCCTTGCGCAGCGCATCGGCGTTGGGGGCGGCGAGATGCGACTGCGGCCAGAAGCCCTGCTCGAGGACGGAACGGACGAAATAGGGCTGGTTGTTGAGGAGGAAGCGGCCGTCGCCGATGCCGGCGCTGCGGAAGCCGAAGTAGCTCTGTACCGTGTCGATCGGCTCGCCGCTCTCGGAGAGGAGGGCAGCGGCGACGGAGATGATGTTGGGGTTTTCGGGCGACCAGTAAAGGTCGCTGCGGCGCTGGCCGTTTTTGGCGCGCGGGATGGTGATCTGGGTCTCGACCGCATCCTTCCCGACATGCACCTGCTGCACGGCGAGGAGCTCGTCGCCCTTGCGCAGGGTGACCGAGAACCAGCCCTGGTGACCGTGGTTGAGGCGTGCCTCGACCTTCACCGTATTCTGCGTGAGGTCGGGCGTGAGGTGGAAGCTTTGCAGGTAAGTCGCGGGCACAGGCTCGAGCCAGACGGGCTGCCAGATGCCCGTGGTGCGATCGTACCAGATGGCGTGGGGCGTCGGTTCCCAGTCCTGCTTGCCGCGCGGCATGGTGCCGTCGAGCGGCTGGTCCTCGGCGCGCACCACGACGACCTGCTCGCCCTCGACGAGGCAGGTGGTGATGTCGGCGGAGAACGGCGTATGCCCGCCCTCATGGGTGGCGACGAGCTGGCCGTTGACCCAGACCTTGGCGCTGTAGTCGACGGCGCCGAAATGGAGGAGCAGGCGTTCGCCGGCGACCGGCTCGACGGCGAAGCTGCGCCGGTACCAGACGACGGGGTGGAAGCCCTTATCGTTGATGCCGGAGAGCTCGCTCTCGGGCGGGTAGGGGACCTGGATCTGACGGTCGAACCGCGCGGGCTGGTCCAACCAGCGGCCATCGAGCCCGACATTGTCGTCGTCATAGGCAAAGTCCCACGTGCCGCAAAGATCGAACCAGCGCTGGCGGGTCAGCCGCGGCCGCGGGTGCAGAATATCGGACATGGTCTCCCTCGGTCTTTCCAACCGTTATTGTCGCAAAAGTATCCGGAAACCCGCGGGCTGGCGATCACATCCGCGGTGGCAGCCACTTCTTGGGCATGCGGCAGACCATGGTGTAGGCGGGATCGTAGACGTTGCCCACGTCGTAGCGCACCACCTGGCCCATCAGGTGGCTGGCCGCGGTCTTGGAGAGGCCGTAGTCGGTCATCAGCCAGTTGAACATGTCGTTGGTGGCGTGCTGCAGCGCCTGGTCGAGCGGGCGCGCGTTGCCGACCGAGAGGATATCGTCGGCGGTTTCGGCGCGCGGCCAGGTGAGCGCCTTGCGGCTCTCGACCGTCAGCCGCACCTCGACCTCGTAGCTGGTCTCGACGCCGGTGCCGACGATCTCGCCGTCACCCTGCACGGCATGGCAATCGCCGAGGAAGAAGAGGGCGCCTTCGACGGCGACGGGGAACCAGATGGTCGCACCGGGGCCGAAGCCGCGATAATCCATGTTGCCGCCATTCTCGGCGCTGGTGGCGGTGGAGAAGGCCTGCCCGAGTTTTGGCGCAACGCCGAAGCAGCCGATCATCGGCTCCAGTGGCAGCACGAAGTTTTCGAGGCCGGGCGGGGCGTCCTTGAGCTGCACGGTGCCGCCCTGGCGGTCGATGCTCCAGGTTACCTTCTCGCGCGAGGGGAGATCGCGCGCGGTCTCCGGATCGACGACGTTGGCAGAGAGCGAGGCGCGGGTCCAGCCGGTCGCCCGGTTGGGGGTCATGCGGAGGATCTCGACCCTCAGCGCATCGCCGGGCTGCGCGCCCTCGACATAGATCGGGCCGTTCATCGGATTGGGCCCGTGTGCCCGCTCCACGCCGTCCTTGTCGAAGCCGGCGGCATCGAGCGTCTCGGTGATCACGGTATCGCCCGAGGCAATGCGCAGGGCCGGCGGCAGGGTGCCCAACACATTGTGCCAGACGATGGGAAGGAAGCGATGGGTTGTCATGGGGCGCGAGAGTGACAAGGGGCGCAGAGGTTGGCAAGCAGAACGAAAGTGGTGGGCTCGAACGGAATATCGCGGCTCCCCGTCACCCTCATCCGGCCTTCGGCCACCTTCTCCCATCAAGGGAGAAGGCGATGTTGCACGATCTCGCCCCACGTCCTTCTCCCCTCGTGGGAGAAGGTGCCCGAAGGGCGGATGAGGGGGTGGAAGGGCCGCTGGGCTAGAGGCTTCCTACCCATTCCGCATATTCCGCCTCATGCGACCCATCCCAATTGTCCATCCCCCGTTTGGTCAGCACGCCACGCCGGGGCGGAATGAAGGAGTGGATGCGGCGGGCGGGGATGCCCTCCTTCCACTGCAGGTTGAAGGCGCAGAGTTTTGGGAAGAACTCCATCTCGGCGTAAGGCAGGTGGTCGTGTATCCACCAGGCGATGGCCTCCCAGTGCCCGGTGCGCTCGTAATAGGGCAGGAAGGCGTGGACGACGATGGAGGCGGTGGCGCCCATGCGGCCTTCGGCGTCGCGCCGGTCCCAGATATGGCCGGCATAGTTCTTTTCGTTCTGGGAGCAGTTGAGGTTGTGCTTGTTGCCGAAATCGTTGACCGCGGGGCTGCGATAGGCCGAGCGGATCGAGATGCGGCCCAAGCGGGCCCAGAGCGGCTCCAGCAGTTCTTCGCAGAGGCGCCGGCCCGCCGCGATGGCGAGGTCCGGATCGTCGGGGATGTTGGGGATGCCGTAAAGATTTGCGATCTCGGAATGGAGGAAATCGCGGAGGAAGAAGTTTTGCGAGAGCCGCACCCGGCCGAGATCCTCGAGGCTGCGCATGGTGGTGGGCTTGCGCATTCAGCTCTCCTTCATCTGGCGGCCGGCAGAGGCACCGGCTAACACTAGGCGCCAACGTCGCGCCTCCGCCACCCGCTTTCAGCATGGAGTGTGGACTCCGCCTTCCAGACGGTGGACGTCAAGATCGCGACGATCCAGACTACGGCCACCGAATAGAGCGGCGGAGCGGAGGGGGCATGCTGCAGATCATCTCACTGGCCGCCGTCGCCGCCTGGGCGATGACTGCGGCCCTGGCTGCAGGGCGCCGCAACATGGACTGGTTCGGCGTCTGCGTGCTGGCCTGCGTCACGGCGCTGGGCGGCGGCACAACGCGCGACACGCTGCTGGGCCACTACCCGCTGATCTGGGTGGCCGATCCCAATTTGCTGCTGCTTTGCTGTGGCGCGGCGCTGGTCACCATCGCGGCAGCTCGCTTCATGCATGCGCTGCGCTGGCCGTTCCTGCTGCTCGATGCGCTGGGGCTGGTGGTCTTCACCATTGCCGGCTGCGACGTCGCCATCTCCATGGGGCAGTCGCCTATCATCGTCATTGTCGCGGGGATGATCACCGGCATTGCCGGCGGCATCATCCGCGACGTGCTCTGCAATGACGTGCCGTTGGTCTTTTCCAGCGAGCTCTACGCGACGGTTTCGATCGTCACGGGCGGAATTTACTATGCCGGATTGCAGTACGGCTTTCCGCAGGATTTCGTTATCATCGCCGCCGCGGCGGTCGGCTTCACGCTGCGCGTGCTGGCGATCGTCTTCAAGCTGCAGATGCCGAAGTTCGTCTACGACAAGGAGCTGCGCTGATGGCAAGGCCGGTGCGCATGCAGGTGAGCCGCAAGGCGGGCTTCAACCTGCAGGAAGCGTCGCATGCCATCAACGGCCTGCCGGCCAAGCTGGTGACGCGACCGGGCCCTTGGGGCAACCCGTTTTCCATCGGCGACGTTGCGAGGACCTATGGGCTCGACAAGCCGGCCGCGCAGGCGAAGGCTGTCGCGATGGCCGGCGAGTGGCTGCGTGGCACGCTGGACCCAAAACTCTCGCCGGGCGCGCCGCCGGCGCGGGAAACCATCCGCCGCGAACTCGGCGGCCATAACCTCGCCTGCTGGTGCAGGCCGGGCACGCCATGCCATGCCGAC
>DATCRS010000137.1:0-2475 GCA_036568845.1 Devosia sp.
CTGTTGGCGTTGAGCAAATTCTCGCAGGCCGTCGTCCGCGCCTGGGGCTCGGCCTGGCGATCCCGGCAGGTGGCGAGATCGTCGCCGGCTTGCGGATCGGCCGCTGAAATCGCGATGCCCGAGAGGAGTATGACAAATGTCAGAGGAACGACGCGCAGCATGTTGTCAGATCAGCTCCAGCCACCACAATTTTAAGTCGATCAGCGATCGCGCCGGTTCATCTAGCCTGGAGTTCCTCAACCCGCCAAGCCGGACCGGGCTTACCGGCATTTTTTCACGGACTCGTGTCACGCCGGCTGTAACAATCGCCCGCCCGGGCCGTATCTGAGATGTCTGAAAACGCCGGGCAGGCTGTTCGCCGGCCCTCAACCGCCCTAAACTGTCAGGCCTACTGATCAGAGGATCCGCCATGCGCCGCTCCGTCCTGTCCCTGCTCGCCGCCACCGCCGCCTTGTCGCTCGGCTTTGCCGCACCGACGCTGGCCGCCGAAGACGCCGTCGTGATCCCCGCCCCCGCCATGGACGCAAGCCCCACGAGCGGCATCCAGACCGCCGTCGTCGCCGGCGGCTGCTTCTGGGGTGTACAGGGCGTATTCCAGCACACCGCCGGTGTCGTCAACGCCGTGTCCGGCTATGCCGGCGGCACCAAGTCGACTGCGGACTACGAGACCGTCTCGACCGGACGAACCGGCCACGCCGAGTCGGTCGAGATCAAGTTCGACCCCAAGAAGATCTCCTACGGCAAGATCCTGCAGATTTACTTCTCTGTGGCGCATGACCCGACCCAGCTCAATCGCCAGGGACCCGACACCGGCACGCAATATCGCTCGGCGATCTTCACCACCTCCGACGAGCAGAAGAAGGTCGCGGAGGCCTATATCGCCCAGCTCAACTCCGCCAAGGTGTTCAACAAGCCGATCGTGACCAAGGTCGGTGCGCTGGAGGGCTTCTACCCGGCGGAGACCTACCACCAGGACTATCTGACGCTGCACCCGAACCAGCCCTACATCGCCTTCAACGACATCCCGAAGGTCGAGAACCTGAAAAAGCTGTTCGCGGATAACTACATTGAGAAGCCGACGCTGGTGAGTGCCAGCAAGGCCACCAACTGATCGCAAGATCATCAGAAAAACGGGAGAGCCATGCCCGATACCAGAACGAAAATCACTGACGACAAGGTCACCAAGAGCGACGAGCAGTGGCGGCGCGAATTGACGCCGATGCAGTACGCGGTGCTCCGCGAGAAGGCGACCGAGCGTCCCTTCACCGGCGAATATGAGCACGACCACCGTGCCGGCACCTATGTCTGCGCCGGCTGCGGCAACGAGCTGTTCGAATCCGACGCCAAGTTCGACTCCGGCTGCGGATGGCCGAGCTTCACCGCGCCTGCAGTCGAGAGCCATATCGACGAGGAGCGGGACACGACGCACGGCATGATCCGCACCGAGGTGCTCTGCTCCAAATGCAGCGGACATCTCGGCCATGTCTTCCCCGACGGACCGGGGCCGACAGGCCTGCGCTACTGCATCAATTCGGCGGCGCTGAAGCTCGAGCCGAAATAAGATTGCGCGCCGCCGGGTTCCCCCATGGAACCCGGCGGGGCGATGTGCTTTTCTCTTCCAGCGGTGCAGCCGATGCGTGCATTCCGGCCGCCGCCAGGGAGCACACCATGACACTTGGGACCATCCTGATCATCCTGGTGATCATTTATCTCTTGGGCGGCTGGTCCGGCCGGATCGGCGGCTATGGCTACGGCATGGGCCATTCCGGCATGGGGATCGGCGGCGTCGTTCTGGTGGTGCTGCTCGTCCTGCTGCTTCTTGGCAAGATCTAAACCATACAAGCCACTGAATTAACTTCGCTTTCTGCTTCTGCGGACCTGCCATGCGTGGATTCATCATCTCCCATCGCAGGGGTCGCATTTTTGTCAAATCGGCCTATATTAGGGGGCGAAAATGACATGCGGCGGGCCCGCTCGATGGCGGCCCCTGCCCTCCCAAACCCCACGCGCTTAAAGCCCCAGAGAAGATCACGAGGTCTTTGACCATGCGTCCACTGCGTCCGTTCAACTTCAACACTTCCGCCGAGCTCTTCCCCGCCGCCATCCGCAAGAAGAAGCGCGCGGGCTTCACCTACCGCCGGTTCGGCACCGCGGCCGAAGCCGTGCAGTTCGCGATGGAGCAGTTGCCGACGGATTCGTTGAACGGCGCCTATCTCCAGGTCGAGGAAGCCCGTTTCGACCAGAACGGCATCCGCTCGCTCTATGAGAGCGAAGCCTTCCCGCTGCCGCGCCGCCCGAAGCCCGCGCCGGCCGCCGAGACCGACGCCGACGCGGCGTAAGTTTCCGCAAGCCTTCGATGTGCGCTAAAGGCGCGGTGGCCGAAAGGCTGTCGCGCTTTTTGCGTCTGGGGCGCCCCATCTCTCCCCGTCGTTGCGAGCGCAGCGAGGCACCCTAAGCCCTCGCGCTACATCCGCG